>CACYBC010000087.1 GCA_902772615.1 uncultured Ruminococcus sp. | reverse complement strand
GGAGAAGAAGCCCATCACCAGGGACTCCGTCTTCCGTCAGGCTTCCACAACGAAGCTGTTCACATATGCGATCCTGGGCATGCTCTACGAAGAGGGCAAGTTCCTCTTCTCGGATCCTCTTTATGAATACCTCCCCGAGTGGAGAAACACCCAGAAATTCATCCGCGATTCGAATAACGCGGTCCGTGCGGTACCCGTGGATCACCCCATAACCATCCGCAATGCCGTTGCGATGATGTGCGGACTTCCCTACTGCATGTTCCCGAATCCCAATGCCACCGATCCCACGCTTGCCGCTATGAGCCGTCAGATGGCGAAGCTCATGGAAGGCAATGACAAGGATCCCACCCTGCGCGAAGAAGTGCGCGCAATGGCCGAAGTGCCGATCATGTTCGAGCCCGGCACACACTGGCAGTACGGTTTCGGAAGCGAGATCACCGGAGCCCTCATCGAGACCTGGACCGGTAAGCCCCTCCGCGAAGTTTTCAAGGAGAGAGTCATAGATCCTCTCGGACTCACAAGGACAGCGACCTATCTTGTCGACGACGTCATCAAGGAGAACCTCGTCACCCAGTACAGAAGGACTCCGGAAGGCGAACTGATCGCCATGGGCCCGGAAGGCGACAGAGGCTATGATCCCGCAGTGCATCCGGCAGGAGCAAGGGTCAACCTGCTCTCCTCACCGCACGACTTCGCTGTATTCATGCAGATGCTGGCCAACGGCGGCACCTACAAGGGCGAGAGATACCTCTCCGAGGGCACGGTCAATATGCTCCATGAAAACCAGCTGAGCGATGAGATCCTCCCCGACTTCACCAATGATTATCTGGCCGGCTACGGCTACGGTCTCGGCTTCAGGACCCTCATGACCCAGAAATACGGCCACAATGGCCGCATCGGCTGCTTTGGCTGGACCGGCGGCGCCGGCACCTGGGCTGAGGCTGACCCGGTGGACAAACTCTCCATCGTTTACATGCACAATATGATGCCCAACGACGAGCTCTATCACCACCACAGAGTAAGAGCCGCAGCTTACGGCTGCCTGCTCGGCGACTGATCACAATCAACACAAGCGTTCGGACGGCGACCGGCCGTCCGGACGCTTCAGATTAAAATGACAATCAGGAGGAAACAATGGCAGAATTCAAGCACCTTGATGCTCTTCTCCAGGGTTTTGTGGACGGCGGTCTTCCGGGATGCGCCATGCAGATCACCCAGAGAGGCAAGACCATCTATGAGGGTTATTTCGGATATGCCGATGTTGAGAACAAGGTACCTGTGACCAAGGACAGCCTGTTCCGCCTCGCTTCCATGTCCAAGCTTCCCCTCTACACGACCGCAATGATCCTTTACGAACGCGGCAAGTTCATTCTCACCGAACCTGTCAGCATGTATCTGCCCGAGTGGAAGGATCTCAAGAGATATGAGCATCTTCCCAACGGCGATCTCAAGATCGTCCCCTGCGAGAGGCCGATGCTCATCAGCGACATCCTCTCCATGAAATGCGGTCTTCCCTACTGTAACTCACCGGCATACTCTCCGGACCCCACCGTTCAGTCCATGCAGGAGTGCATGAAGCCTCTGTGGGAAAAAGGAAAATACAGCGTGCAGGAGCACATCGCAGCCATGTCTAAGGCCATACTGCAGTATGAGCCCGGCACACACTGGTCCTACGGATTCTCCAGCGAGATCACCGCAGCTCTCATAGAGAAGGTCTGCGACAAGCCCATCAACGACGTGTTCAAGGAACTGCTGTTCGACCCGCTGGGAATGGACAGCACCAGAGCGAAATTCTTTGACGGTGCCAAGGAACGTCTGGTGAAGATGTACGCCAGGAAGGAAGACAACAGCCTGGAAGAGATAGTGAATTCTCCTTTCGACAGAGGCCATCTGCCTGAAACAGAGACCGGCTGGGGAAGGCTCTTCTCCAACGTGAACGACTACTCCAAGCTCATCGGCATGCTCGCCAACGGCGGAGAATTCGGCGGAGTCAAGATCATGGGCCGCAAGACCATAGACACCATGCGCTCCAACGGACTTGACGCGGAGATGCTCAATGACTTCGAGAGCGACGGAGCTCCCTACAACTACGGTTACGGCTACGGATACGGCGTGCGCACCCTGATCGACAAGGCCAGGGGCAACCACAACGGATCTCTCGGTTCCTTCGGATGGACCGGCGGATTCGGCACATGGTGCGAAGCCGACCCCGAGGATGCGGTATCCATCGTCTACATGCACAACCAGAGCCCCAACATGGAGCTGTACTACCACCACCACGTGCGCAACGTCGCATATGGCTGCCTGGAATAATTGGAAAGGAGAACTTGAGCAATGTCAGAATTCAAGCATCTTGACGAGCTTTTCCAGAAATTCGTCGATGACGGACTTCCCGGATGCTC
>CACYBC010000086.1 GCA_902772615.1 uncultured Ruminococcus sp. | reverse complement strand
GATGCTCTCCGGAACAGAGAGTTCAGAGTCCCGCGGAGGTCAAAGCCACTGCTGCATATTGATCATGATAAGGTATCAATATTGGAGCAAGCTTATTGCCTGTGAAACGGGAAGCCCGCGTTTTTAAACGTGGGTAGTTCACTCCGGTCTCATTCCGTTTTAAGTCCGCATGAGGAATCATATTCTCGCAGGGCTTCAGTGACATACTCCACATCAGACGGCACGGGAATGTATTCCGTGCCTCTTTTTTCCCTGGTCTCCGCGCCTTTGCCTGTTATCAGGATGACAGCAGGAACATCGGACGAGCCGACCGCTGCCCTTATGGCCTCCCCCCTGTCAGTGAGGATCGTGTAGGGACATCCCTGCTCTTCCACGCTGGAAGCGATCTGTGCACAGATCTCATTTACGTCTTCTTCTCCGGGATCCTCCTCCGTTATGAAGACATGATCGGCCCTCATACCCGCGATCTGCCCGAGATCATGTCTTCTGTCGAGCGCCTTCTTTCCCGGGCATCCGAACACGATCACTACCCTGCGCTCCGGGTACTCCTGCCTCACGGATTCAAACAGTTTCTCGAAAGACAGACGGTTATGCGCATAGTCCACAATAGAGACGATCTTCCCGTCGGCGCTGGAATACATCTCCATCCTTCCGGGTACGCGCGCCTTCAGCAGTCCCATGTATATGCAGTCCTGCGGCACAGAGAAAGCGCTGCATATTGCGATGGCGGCCAGCGCGTTGGACACATTGAAAAGCCCGGGCACTCCCAGTCTGTATTCGGTCTCTGCTCCTGCGGATCTGACGCAGAAGACGGTATCCCTCCCGTCTTTCCTCACATTGAATCCGAAATAGTCTGCGCTTTCATCCCTTTCGGAGAACGTGATGAGCGAACCGGCAGCCTTCGCCGCCTCGAGCACTCTGTCGATATGATCGCTGTCCAGATTGACCACGGCCTTCTCACACTGCCTGAACAGCTCAAGCTTGGAAGCGAAGTAATCCTCCCAGTCCGGGTGCTCTATCGGCGATATGTGATCATAGTCTATGTTGAGAAATGCCCCTGCCGCAAAGCGCACTCCAAGCACCCTGTCATACTTCAGCGCCTGTGAGGACACTTCCATCGTCATAAAACTCAGGCCCTCCTCCAGGGCATTGCTGAAATGTCGTTCCAGATCTATCGGTTCCGGTGTCGTCAGATGAGATTCGAACCTCTCTATGCCGTCATATGTTTCAATGGATGAGACGACCCCGGTCTCTTTCCCTCCTGTTTTTTCCATATAACAGTCAAGGACGGACTTGACGAAATAGGCAGTGGATGATTTCCCCTTTGTGCCGGTGATTCCTATGACCGGTATCCTGGACCACGGATCATCATAGTGGAAGTTGGCAAGTATCGCCATGCTTTTCCTTATGTCACTGACCAGGATACATGGCGCTTTTACATCCGGATACTCCGTCTCGGACAGGTAGCAGAAAGCCCCGCCTTCCACGGCGCTTCTGAGGAAATCTTCTCTGAAGTGTGCTCCCTTGCAAACGAAGAGAGTTCCCTCCGATACATCCCTTGAATCAAAGGAGAGATGTTTCACTTCCCTGTCGTTCGGGAAGCTTCCTGTCTGCCGTTCTGCCAGCAGGCTTTCTTTCCCCAGACGATCGATGTATTCGCCTAATCTGTGTCCGCTCATTATGTCTTCCCCTGCAAAACTGTTGGTACTGAATATCAGTTTACATTCTTCCGGGCTGTTTTGGAAGCAGTCTACCGCGTGAGAGCATCTGTCTGTATAATTAAAGCATGATAAGTAACTCCCGCCCGTTTCACCCGTCCAAGACAGGAGGTGCATCAATTGGAATACAGAAGGCTAAATGAAAACTCTGCAGAGAGATTCAAGAAAGTAACTCTGCTTCACTCAAATGACATGCACGGTGATTTTCTCGCTGATAAAGTGGACTCGAAGCTGACCGGCGGCGTCTCGATGCTCTCCGGATATCTTACAAAATGCCGCAACGAGGATCCGAACGTCATATATGCCATAGCAGGCGACATGTTCCGCGGCTCCGTCATAGACAGCGAGTTCCTCGGACTGTCCACCATACAGATCGTCAACCTGCTGGCTCCGGACGTCGTGACACTGGGAAACCATGAGACCGATTACGGCGTCGCCCATCTGCTGTTTCTCGAGAAGATGGCGACCTTTCCGATCATAAACGCTAACCTCTACATAAAGCAGAACGACACCAGGCTGTTCCAGCCCTGCTATATCATGGAGATCGACGGGATGAAGATTCTTTTCATCGGCATCCTTACGGAGGAAGTCATCTCCCAGACCAAAGGCGAGAACGTCATCGGCTCATTTATCGGGATAGAAGAAGCCGCTCAGGAGATAGAAAAGATCTGCAATTCATACAACGGTCTCGACATCGACCTCGCCGTCCTTCTCACCCACATCGGATTCGAAGAGGACAAAAAGCTTGCTCAGCTGATCGATCCGTCCTGGGGCATCGACATCATCGTGGGAGGTCACTCGCACACTTTCCTGACTGAACCGGCTATCGTGAACGGGATCCTTGTCGTACAGGCCGGTACGGGGACTGACCAGATCGGCAGATTCGACCTCATAGTGGATACCGTGAATGACCGCATCGAAGCGTACAGCTGGACTCCCGTTCCGATAAACGAGGAGAACTGTCCGAGGGATGAGAGGATGGAGGAGTTCTTAGGCTCCATAAAAGCCAAGACCGACCTCAAATACGCCAAAGTCGTGGCGAACTTCGACTACGAGCTCATGCACCCGGACAGATGGATGCAGACAGAGCTGGGCGGCGTCTTCGCCGACGCGATGAAGGAGAGCCTGGCTGTGGATCTGTACCTGATGGGCTCAGGTTCGGTAAGAAAAAAACACATGGGCCCGATAGTGACTCTGCAGGACTTCACCGAATGCTATCCCTATGACGGAAAATCATACGGCATCAAGATCACCGGGGCCCAGCTTAAAAAAGCTCTGCTGCACATCTACCGCGATGAGGCATGGCTGGGAGATCACACGGAGTTTTATCAGCTGTCAAAAGGCATGCATGTAATTTACTCAAAATCCCGGCACGAACTGCTGAAATGCGAACTGAACGGAGACGAGATACAGGACGATATCCTGTATACAGTAGGCCTCCAGGAGTTCCACTTCAACAACCTCCCCGCTTTCCTCAATCTGAGCTATGACGAGGTATATGCCAACGCTGATCCGATCATCCTCACGACCAGCGATGTCCAGACGCTTCTGGAGTATTTCAAGAACAACAAACATCTCGGCTTCGACGTTGACGGCCGGCTTGAAGTCGTCGACTGATCCCGCTGCATGAACATACAATAGGCTCCGGAAGGTTTCCGGAGCCTATTGTATGTTCAATAAAGCCTTCTTTTACTCCAGAACGGTCTGTCTGAACGCCCGGATCCTTTCATCGCTTATGTTCAGTTCATCCCGGATATATCCGGTTCCCATAGCGTCCCAGGCGGCATTAAGATAGCTTTCGTCAGCGATGATCGCCTGATACATGCTCATGGCATACTCCTCGCCGTGCGTCTTTGAAAGCAGTTCTCTCCTCTGTTCCGCTTTTGGAAGGTTGATCACATTCGTCAGCATGTAATCGTTCATTATGTCAGTCCTGCTGACTCCCAGCATCTCCAGCACCAGCGCCGCGGTGATGCCCGTCCTGTCCTTGCCTTCCGTGCAGTGCCACAGTACCGCCCCGGTGCTGTAGTCGTGCTCCATAACAGCTGTCAGCACTTTGCTTATGGACTCTGTGCAGGTGCGTATCAGATATGCATACAGTCCCGCCATCCCGGGTATCGTCTCCCTTTCAGCCTCTTCCTCGTGGCTGATCCCGGCGGTTATCTGGTCAAATATCGGAATATGCAGCAGTTCTGCTCCATAGACCTTGTCAGGCCGTTCAACGGTCTCTCTTGTCGTTCTAAGATCTATGACCGCGGATATCCCCTCGAGATCCTCCTTTTCAGCATTAGTGAGATCCGCCGATCGTATGAGCATTCCTCTGCGGATGGTCCTGTTGTCAGCGGTCCGCATTCCTCCCAGGTCCCGAAGATTTGATATCATTTCCGTTCCTTTCCCTGTTTCCAGATATATTCCGGTCTGTCAGACTGTCTGTCCGTCCCCGTAGGGGAATATCGTCCGTATCGATCCGTCAGGCTCGTAGATGAGCTCCGTGTACTTAACGTTCCTCCTGTGGTTGATCCCTCCCGACATCTCGCAGTCATGATAAAACAGGTACCATCTGCCGTGGTACTCGACGATCGAGTGATGGGTAGTCCAGCCTATCACAGGCTCCAGTATCCTTCCCCTGTATGTGAACGGTCCCCGGGGATCCTCCCCGGTTGCATAACAGATATAGTGTGTCGTCCCTGTTGAGTATGAGAGATAGTACACGCCGTTGTACTTGTGCATCCACGGCCCTTCAAAGAAGCGCCTGTCCTCGTCTCCGGCCTTCAGCGGTTCCCCGTTCTCGTCCAGGATACGCACCATCCGGGGCTCTTCCCTG
>CACYBC010000085.1 GCA_902772615.1 uncultured Ruminococcus sp. | reverse complement strand
TTTATGAAAAGGGCCGTTGAGGAGGCCAGAAAGGCTCTGGAGAACGGAGATGTTCCCGTCGGAGCGATCGTGGTGAAAGACGGCAGGGAAATTGCCTCGGGATTCAACAACAGGGAAGCCCACACCGATGCATCGGCTCATGCCGAGATAGAAGCTATCAGACAGGCTAACTCGGTGCTGGGCGACTGGAGACTTGACGGATGTACGCTATATGTCACGCTGGAGCCGTGTGCTATGTGCACGGGAGCCTGCATAAACGCAAGGATCTCAAGGATAGTGTTCGGGGCTTATGATAAAAAAGCCGGATGCTGCGGAAGTGTCGCAGATCTCACGGCGCTCCGTCTGGACAGCGAGCCGGAGGTGTTCGGAGGTGTCCTGCAGGAAGAGTGCGAATCAGTGCTGAAGGAGTTTTTCAGGGAGAGAAGGAACAGCGATGGCGGGGATCGACTCTAAGATACGCAAAGCGGATGAGATGTACCATCTGCTGGATAACGGCGACGAGATCGCTGTTGGGCTTTCGGGCGGCAAGGACTCTACGGTCCTTATCTGGGCTCTTGCAAAACTCAGGGAGTACTGCGGCAAGGATTTCGGTATCACCGGTATCACTATAGACCCGCAGTTCGGCGGGAAGCCCGGCGACTACAGCGCTCTCACATCGTTCTGCTCCGCACTTGGCGTGAAACATGTCATAAAATCTGATAATATATACAACGTCGTCTTTGAGACAAGGAAAGAGAGCAATCCATGTTCCCTGTGCGCCAGGATGAGACGCGGAAGCCTTAACAAGGCGGCTAAGGAACTGGGATGCAACAAACTTGCTCTCGGACACCACATGGATGATGTTGCCGCCACATTCTGGATGAATATCAGGAATGAAGGGAGACTGGGGACTTTTTCTCCAGTCACTTATCTTGACCGCTCTGATATAACTGTGATAAGACCTATGGTGCTGTGCAGGGAAAAAGAGATAATCAAAGCTGCGGAATCGGTTAAGATACCGGTCATAGAAAGCGGCTGTCCGGTCAACGGCAAGACGGAACGTGCGTCGATGCGTGATATCATGGACAAAGAGATGCCCTGGCTCGGTGAGGATCCGTGTCTTAAGACTTTTGAGGCCATACAGCGCAGCAGATTATTCGGATATGCTTCGATAAGCAGAGATAATGAGTAAAGACCTATTAAAGAGGAAAAAGAGAAAGAACCTGAAAGCAGGGGGACTGAATCCTCCTGCAGATCTTTCTTATGCCCAAGCTGAAGAGGAAGCAGCGGAAGTCAGCATTACCGAAGAGACTCCGGCTGATGTGACAGAGACAGCGCAGACAGCACCGGATGACATGACGGCAGGCGGACCTGCTGCGGAAGAAGATGCCGGCGACGGGCTGGATCTGGTGTTCGCGGAACTGTTCACTGAACAGTCGAAAGCGGACTATGAACCGCCGGTGCCGCGTTTTTACCGGGTAGGTAAGAAAGTGACAGCTGTTTTGCTCGCTGTCCTGCTCGGCCTGACAGCGGCTTATAATCTGGGATACATGGAAGTCATAGAGGCAGAGATCAGAAGTTTTACGGCCGAACCGGCCAGAAGCGTCGAAGTGCTGCCGGAAGAAACTGATCTCACGCCAGAAGCTGAGCCGGTTCAGAAACCGGAACAGGAACTTTTGGACGCACTGACTTTTACGGATGATGACATTTTCTACAAGAAGACAGTTGTTTACCTCACCTGTGACGGAAGCACCGCTGAGTACTTGTTCGATGAGCAGCAGGTGTCTGTCAGGACACTTCTGAATGCTGCTGGAGTCACATTGGCAGATGAAGACAAAGTGGAACCGGGGTTGAGCCGGATGCTGGGGGACAGAGACAGCGCTACGGTCACCAGGATTAAGCATGTGGAGTATACCGAAACGGTCAGTATACCGGCTTCTTCCGAGATAAAACTTACCCCGCTGCTCAGAGCCGGAAGACAGAAGGAACTGAATCAGTCCTCAAAGAGAAACGGTGAAAAAGTACTGACATACAGGGATGAGTATGTCAACGGAGTGCTGACTAAACATGAAACTGTCTCGGAGAAAGTGACGAGGCAGCCCGTGCCGTCGCTCACCCTTCAGGGAGCGTCAGTGAGCATGAGCGCCATCAACGGCGCAAAGTACACGGATATCATGATCGCCGGCAATGCGCCGACCAGTTATGAACGGCTGATCACCGGATACTGCACTGCATATAATTTCAAAAAAGGATGCTGGGGAGCCAGCGGAATGTATCTGAGCCAGGGGTTCGTTGCAGTCGACCCCGAGGTGATCCCTTACGGTTCATTGCTTTATATAACGAATTCGGACGGAAGCTTCGTATACGGATGGGCTATCGCCGCAGATTTCTGCGAGGCTGCATCCTGGGGATGGATCTCAGCCGATCTGTTCTTTGACACATATGAGGAATCGGTGCTTTTCGGAAAGCATACGATGAATATCTATATCGTCAAGCAACTGTACCGTGATGAACTGCAGCCTTTCGTGGCCAGACAGGGTTACTTTGATGTCAGGGTTCCTGCAAGGCCTGCTCCTCCGCCTGAACCGGAGCCGGAAGAGGAAGAACCCGAGGTCACTGAAGAGCCTGAGACCACGGAAGAAACTGAGGTAACGGAAGAACCTGAACAGACAGAAGGGCAGGGGGAAACTGAAGTGCCTCAGGATGCGGAACAGCCCGCTGAAAACGGGGAGACTTCATCTGAAGACGGCGATGCACAGCAAACAGATGGATAACGACGAGCGGTCCTGACAGCCAGGACCGCTCTGTTTATTACTGGCCTAAGAAGTGATGCTGTTTTCGTAAAAAATATAATGTTTTTTTCAAAAGGCACAAAAAAACATGCCCTAAATCAGCATGTTTGCAAATTGACTGCACTGTACCAAAAAACTATGATAAACTCATGAAAATGCAAGTATGGTCAGACATTTTCGTAATAATGAAGAAAGGCAGAATTCGTATGGTACAGGATTATTACAAGAACGCTATTACCAGTTCGTCCATTCTGTATTTCCACAAGCCCGATAAAGACCTGAAAATGGACTTTACACTTGACCCGAACGGCAAGGGCGTGACAGGCGGCCGTTTCGGCAAGATCTGGCTGGAAGATGCCGAACCGACGATCAAGATCCTCGATAACGGCGATGTCAGATTCCGTTATTATGCTCCAGAGGCAAAGAAGGTCGAGGTCGCAGGCTGCGGAGGATACTTCAGTGACGAAAAGGTAGCTATGACAAAGGGCGAAGATGGATGGTGGAGCTGTGTGATCTCCGGCATCAAGCCCGGATTCCACAATCATAAATACTGGGTAGACGGCAACCTCATGGTCAACCCCGATGCCCCGGTAGGCTACGGATGGTTCTATCCGATCAACGTTTTCGATCTTCCCGGAGAAGAAGACGGCTTCTGGATGCTCAAGGATGTTCCTCACGGCGATGTGAGGATGGAGTATTACAAGTCTTCTGCGACCGGACGCACCAAACTTGCCTGGGTGTATACACCGGCAGGTTACGATGAGAGCGACAAGAGATATCCTGTTCTCTACATCCAGCACGGCGTAGGTGAGAACGAGATGGGATGGGTATGGCAGGGCCATATCAACATGATCGCCGATAACCTCATTGCAGAAGGAAAGATGGAGGAGATGATCATCGTCATGAACTGCGGATACGCGTTCGTGGAAGGTGAGAATCCGGTCTTCCTCCCCGGCGATTTCTCCAAGGAACTGACAGAAGACTGCATCCCGCACATCGATGCGGAATACCGCACTATCGCTGACAGGAAGCACAGAGCGATGGCTGGCCTTTCACTTGGTTCTTCACAGGCATTCTTCATCGCCAACGAGCATAAGGATCTTTTTGCTAATCTCGGCGTGTTCTCCGGCGGATTCCCGATCAAGAATCAGTTCGGATACTGGGATTACACCGACTACTACAATGATCCCGAACAGGTCAACAAGGATTTCGATGTTCTGTTCATCTCCGGCGGCGATGACGAAGGATATCCCGAGCGCACCGCTCCTGTGGTGGAAGCAGAGCAGAAACTGGGCGTCAATGTGATCGGTTATCATCATCCCGGATTCCATGTATGGGATGTCTGGAGATTCTCGGCCCGTGAATTCATGCAGAGAATATTCAAATAAGGGGGAGGATTGACAATGATCAGAAAAGAAATACTTGAGAATCAGGCCCTTAAGGCCCATGCGCTGTTCTGGGACGACCCGCACCGCGACCTTACCAGAGCCACCGGCACATACTACGATCTCCCCAAGGGCGTTGAAGTCCTTGAGAACGGAGATGTCAAGTTCGCCTACAATGCACCTGACGCAAAGCTGGTCCAGGTTGCAGGAACAGGCGGATCATTCCCTGACACACCCATTGATATGGAAAAAGGCGAGGACGGATGGTGGAGAGTAACAGTTCCCGGACTGGAATCTGCATTCCATTTCGTCAACTTCTATGTTGACGGGACAAGAGCGCTCAACCCGTATATGCCTTACGGATACGGTTTCGGCCGTGTCATGAACTTCTTTGAGCTGCCCGATAAGTATTCGGATTTCTATCTCTTCCATGATGATATCCCCCACGGCAGCGTGAGGATGAATTACTTCTATTCGGAGACTGTCGGCGACTGGCGCACTTGCTGGGTATATACTCCTCCCAAATACGAGCAGAACAGAGACAAGAGGTATCCGGTATTCTATCTGCAGCACGGCGGCGGAGAAGCGGAGTCCTGCTGGATCTGGCAGGGCAAGATCAACAACATCATGGACAACCTGCTTGCTGACGGACAGTGCGAAGAGATGATCGTAGTTCTTAACTGCGGATATGTCTACAGGAAAGACGGAGTTATCGGCACGAATCCCGTGGCGAGCCCCGTGGAAGATCTTATCGCGAACGACTGTGTTCCTTTCATAGACAAGAAGTACCGCACCATAGCAGACCGTCATCACAGGGCGGTCTCCGGATTCTCAATGGGCGGCGGACAGACGATGAACACCGTCATCAAATATCCTGAAGTCTTCGCGAACGCAGGCGTTCTCAGTGCTCCCGGGATCCGTTCCGACAGGGAAGACAAACTCGGACTGCTCAGCGATCCGGTGAAGTTCAATGAGAATTTCGATCTGTTCTTTGTAAACGCAGGTTCGTATGAGCCGGCAGGACCGATGCTCAAAAAGCAGACCAGAGAGATGCGCGAGCAGGGATACAAGATCGTATTCTTCGAATCCCCCGGCTATCATGAGTGGGCACCGTGGCGCTACGGCGTTGCAGAGTTCGTAAAGAGGCTCTTCAAATAATCGGCATCTCATAATAGAAAGGCTGCAGCATCTATTGCTGCAGCCTTTCTGTTTTTTCAGAGATCAGTTTCTTCCGAACTGATCGTATGCGGATGCTATCTGATATTTGGAAGTAATGCCGAAGTATTCCTCAAGACAGAGTCCCGATTCATAGACTTTCGTTGCCAGTTCGGTTCCAAGATATCTCACGTGCCAGGGTTCATATTTGTATCCGGTGATGCTCTGTTTGTTCTTCGGGTATCTGATGATGAATCCGTATTCATGGCAATGCTCGGCCAGCCACATGCCCTCGGGAGTGTCCCCGAAGTTGTCGTCCAGTGAATTGAGATCCATCGCAAGGCCCGTCTGATGCTCGGAATGGCCCGGCCTTGCCGAGAATGTGTCCGCTTTCTCCATGCCGCGTCTGTCGACATATCTCCAGTAGATCGATTCCTGAGTGCTGTAGGATCTGTATCCGGATACTATGGACAGACTGATGCCGTCTGCGGCGGCTGCCTCTTTCATCCTGCTGAAAGCCGCATTGCAGTCTGAGGTGAGGCCGCCCGGGGCATATGTGGATGGAAGGGGATATGTCTTGTTGGCGATGATGACGCCTCCGATATACGTGATGCCATTCTTCTTGGTTATCTTGTAGCCGTTTGAGGTGTACTCATCAGGCTGCACATTCCATTTCGCGTAAAGTGTTACAGGACCGGACAGGACAGTGCCATCCGCAACATCATTTCCGGATCCGTCTGTCCATCCTGCAAAGACATATCCGTCCCGCCACGGCGCCTGCGGATATCTGAATGCATCGCCTTCGTTCACCGAGACCGGACTGACATTGCTGCCGCCGTTGGAATCAAAGGATACCTTGAATGTGTTTCTCTCCCATTCTGCTTTGAGCGTGAGCCCGCCGACCGGAATGACGTCTCCGTTTTTATATTCATTTCCGTCCTGATCGTACCAGCCGGTCAGATGATAACCTTTTTTGCTTACGGAAGGGAGAGAAAGGACATCGTCTATATGGTAACTGATCTGATCTGCGCTGCCGCCGCCGTCGGTATCAAGTATAAGGTCATAGTATTCATAATCCCATGCTGCAGTCAGCACACAGTTGCCCCAGGGAAGGACAGTCTCTGCGTTGACGGGACTTCCGTCGGGAGCGTTCCATCCTTCAAACACATATCCCTCTCTGACGGGAATGGCTGAAGGAACCGTGAGCTTATCTCCGGTCCGCAGAGTGACAGGCTCCAGCCCGTCCTGAGAACCTCCGGCCGGGTCGAATGAAACAGTATATTCGTTGCCGATCCATCCCGCTGTGAGAGTGACATCTTCTTCGGGGGCAAAAGGAGACGAGATCTCCCTGCCGTCTATAGACCATCCTGTAAAGGTGTAATCCTGTCTGACAGGAACCGGGAGGTCAAGTTTTCTCCCGAGTTTGACTCTTACAGGGTCTATTGCATCTCCGCCGGAGCAGTCAAATGAGACCTGGTGATTGATGAGCCCTGGACCGACGACATCATAGAGTACCAGCCCGGCAGCGATCAGAACAACGATCGCCGCGGTTACTGCCAGCGCTTTCTTTTTTCTGTTCTTTTCTACGGGCACAGCATCAGATGCTGTTTTTTCTTTTTTACGCACCGCTGTCTCCTTACTAGATTGTTATGTTTATTATATCCTCTTTTGAGGCCGCTGCACAAAGCGCAGAAATGCTGCAAAAAGAAAACAGGCCCCTGCCGGGGCCTGTGCCTCCTGTCACTGACGGACAGGAGTAAAGGTACAAAAATGAGGAGAAGAGTGAGTCGACATTCGTGAGTTGTCGTTCCGCTCACGAATGTTACTGTAAATATGATAGCTGAGGACTGTCAATATATTGTTAAGTCATTTGAAACAAACTGTTAATACAAGAAAACCGGCCGCTGTGACAAACAGCGGCCGGAGCATTATTAATGGATGAAACCGGTTATTTCAGACCTGCGACTTCAAGAGTGTCTCTGGCGATCATGATCTCTTCGTTTGTGGGCAGGACCATTGCAAGGACCTTGCTGTCAGGAGTGGAGAACACCGCTTCCTTGCGGCTGGCTTCGTCGTTCAGTTCCTTGCTGATCTTGAGCCCCATGTATTCCATTCCTTCGCAGATGGCCTCACGGGTCTCCGCGTCATTTTCACCGATGCCGCCGGTGAATATGACTGCATCGACTCCGCCCATCTCTGCGGCATAGCCGCCGAGGAATCTCTTGATCTGATGAACAAGGATGTCGACCGTGAGCTGTGCTCTCTCGTTGCCCTCTTTTGCGGCCTGGCGGATATCCCTGCAGTCGCTTGATACTCCACTTACTCCGAGGAAGCCGGATTTTTTGTTCATGAGATCGCTGAGCTGATCGGGGGTGAGCCCTTCTTTATTGGCAATGTATGTGACGACAGAAGGATCGATCCCGCCGCTTCTGGTCCCCATGATGAAACCGTCGAGAGGCGTAAGGCCCATGGATGTGTCAAAGCACTTGCCGTCCATGATCGCACACAGAGAACTTCCGTTTCCGAGATGGCATGTGATGATCCTTGTTCCTTCGGGATCGATGCCTCTGAGTTCAAAGAAACGCTTGCTCACATAGCGGTGGGAAGTTCCGTGGAATCCGTAGCGACGGATGGAATATTTTTCATAGTATTCATAGGGGATCGGGAAAATATAGCTTTTCGGAGGCATCGTCTGATGGAACGATGTATCAAAGACAGCGACCATCGGAACATCAGGTCCGAATACTTCTCGGCAGGCTCTCATGGCGATTGCCTGAGGCGGGTTGTGAAGGGGACCGAGTTCACGCAGATCATATATGGTATCGATTACTTCATCGGTCACCAGAGTGCTCTGCTTATAGATCTCGCTGCCGTGGAGGACTCTGTGTCCAACGGCGACGATCTCGCTGACATCGTCGATTACTTTTCCTTCGCCGGAAGTCATCTGCTTCACGACTTCAAGGAAAGCCTCCTTGTGTGTCGGGAAATCCATCTTCTTTTCGACCTTTGCACCGCCGGTGACGCTGTGCGTGATAAAGCCGCCGGCACCTATACGCTCGCAGTTTCCCTTGCAGATCACCTGTTCGTTGTCCATCTCGATCAGCTGATATTTAAGGCTGCTGGAACCGGCATTTATAACTAGAACCTTCATTTCGTGCTCCTTTTTTGTCGCTTTACAAAGCCTATTATACGCAACTATAATTATAACGATACAAAGGTGTTTTGCAAGGACGGAAAGGGGCCTCAGATGAGTGTTTTCGGGGTCGTCTGCGAGTGCAATCCCTACCATACCGGGCATGGAAAACTGATAAAGGAAGCCTTCGAAAGAGGCGCGGACAGACTGGTCGCCGTGATGTCCGGAGACTTCGTACAGCGTGGAGAACCTGCAGTCATATCAAAGTTTGACAGAGCAGCGGATCTGGTAGACCAGGGCTTCAGCCTTGTTTTTGAACTTCCCGTCAGGTATTCACTTTCATCTTCGGAAAGGTTTGCGGCCGCATCGGTGGGACTTCTGGATGCCCTCGGAGCGGTCGATACTCTTTTTTTCGGCAGTGAATGCGGTAATATCGATCTTCTGAAAGATATCGCTGTGACTGTTGATGATAAAGAAACAAGAGCCAGAGTAAGCGAATTGTGCGCAGGCGGCTACAGTTATCCCCGCGCGCTTTCGTATGCTGTCGGCGAGATATGCGGCAGAGCAGCTGCCGAGGAGATGTCCAAGGCAAACAATATCCTCGCGATCGATTATCTGAGAGCCCTGATCTCATGCTCTTCAGGGATGGCTGTGCAGACTATGAAGAGGGAAGAAGACGGATACAGCGCTCATTCCGTCAGGGAGAAGATACGCAATCACGAAGACACTGAAGGGTATGTGACTTCCGGATGCGCGGAACTTATCAGAAGGGGAGACACGTTCTCGGCCGAAAGATGGGATGCTGTTGCCATGGCCATGCTCAGGCAGGTATCCGAGAACGACGTGAGAAGGATCCCGGATATGTCCGGGGGACTGGAGAGCAGATTCTACAAGGCTGCAAGAGAGGCCGCCTCGCTTGAGGAATTCTATGCGGCGGTGAACTCTAAGAATTTCACTCTCAGCAGGATCAGGAGGGCTGTAGCCTGCGCTGTGTGCGGCATTTTCGGGATTGCTCCAGCGATTCCCCCTTATGCAAGGATCCTTGCCATCGGAACAGGGGGGAAAGAACTGCTTGGAGATATCGCTGAGAAGACAGCCGTTCCCGTGTCTGAAAACATCGCAAAGCTTTCTTCTGCTTCGGAAGATGCGGCTTTGATAGCAGCTGAAGAGATGAGAGCTACAGATATCTACAACATCATTAGAAAGATCCCGCAGCCTGCGGGGGAGGACCTCAGCAGGCGGCTCACAGTCAGAAACTGATGAATACTTATAGATTCACTACTTCGTCTCAGGCAGAGACGGAAGAACTGGGGAAAAAGTTCTCCGAATACCTTGAACCTGGAACTCTCGTAGCTATGTACGGAGATCTCGGGGCGGGAAAAACAGCATTCACACGCGGAGTCCTGCGGGGGCTCGGGTATGACTGCACAGTGAGCAGCCCGACTTTTGCCATAGTAAACGAATACCGCGGAGGGAGGCTTGATCTGGCGCATTTCGATATGTACCGGATCTCTTCGGAGGATGAACTTTACGGAACGGGATTCTACGATTACCTTGACGGATCCATGGCCGTCTTTATGGAATGGAGCGAAAATGTTCCGTTCGTCGTTGACGATGCGACGGTAAAGATAAGGATAGAACATGGAAAGGGCGATACAAGGACTATAGAGATAGATTTCCCGAAGGAGATATCGTTTTGATCATACTTGGGGTGGATTCTTCTTCCGCTGCGGGAAGCGCAGCGGTCAGCAGAGACGGTGAATTGTTGTACGAGGCATATGCAAACGAAGGCCTTACGCATTCGCAGACTCTGCTTGTCAGATGTGATGAGGCGATTCGGGCCGGAGGCATAAGCCCCGGTGATGTTGACGTGTTTGCGGTGACTTCCGGACCCGGTTCATTTACCGGGCTCAGGATAGGTATGGGGCTGATAAAGGGAATGGCGTTCGCAACGGGTGCAAAGTGTGCGGGAGTGTCCACTTTTCTGGCACTCGCAGAACCGCTGAAGGATTCAGGCCGAGACATACTGACTGTTCTGGATGCCAGACAACGGAGAGCATACTGCGCTGCGTACAGATCCGAAAACGGAGAACTGAAGAAAGTGATGGACGAGTGCGTGCTGCCTTTCTCCGAACTGAACGATGCCTCAAGGACGGCGGGGCTGAACGCGCCTCTCGTCGTCGGAGATATTTCTGCAGAAGCATCTTCCTATATCGACGGAGCCGAGTACGCTGGTGACGATATGAGATTTGTCCATGCCCGCTACGTATGTGAAGCGGCAGGATCAATGGCTGAGAAGGGACAGCTCTGCAGCGCAGAGGAACTGAGACCGTTCTATCTCCAGCTTTCCCAAGCTGAGAGAAACAGGATACAAAGCAATCGAGAGGAGAAACAGACATGAAACTGATGATAGGCAGTGACCACGGCGGTTTTGAACTCAAAGAAGCGGTAAAGGCTCACCTTGTGGAACTGGGGCATGAGGTCACCGATGTCGGCTGTTATGAGCCGAAGAGCTGCGATTATCCCGATATCGCACGGGAGGGATGCGGCAAGATACTCAGCGGAGAATGTGAAAGAGGGATCCTGATCTGCGGGACCGGTATCGGCATCTCGATGGCTGCAAACAAGATAAAAGGCATACGTGCGGCATGCTGCAGCGATACTTATTCCGCGAAGTACACCAGACTTCACAATGATGCAAACGTACTGTGTTTCGGAGGCAGGGTCGTCGGAGACGGGCTGGCGTGCGAGATCGTTGATGCGTACCTCTCTGTTGAATTTGAAGGCGGCAGGCATCAGCGCAGAGTCGATAAGATAATGGCGCTCGAGGCTGAGAACAGATGAGCACAAAGCCTGCAAAAAGCACTAGACCTGTCGGAAGCATACTGAGATATGTGCTGATCTACGGCCTGCTGATAGCTGCTGAAGCTGGTCTGGGTTATCTTGGCTACCTGTTTTTCAGGACAGGTTTCCTTCAGGACTGGTTCCGGTTCCTGCTGATCGGTGTTGATGCTGTATTCATGATCGGACTTTTGTGGATCGTCAACCGGCTCACGCCGGTGAGCTGACCGCGATCTGCATACCCTGTCGACATACATGTCATTTTGGAGGATAAAATGGATAAACTGCTAAAACTGCTCTGCGAAGATGCGAGGCTTCCCATAGAGGCTATGGCGACAATGACGGGAGATACTCCCGAAGGAGTTGCTGAAAAGATACAGAAAATGGAGAATGACGGGACCATCCTCGGATACCGCGCGGTCGTTGACTGGGACAAGGCGGACAGAGAGATGGTGGAGAGCTATATCGATCTGAAGATAGCTCCCAAGAAGGATTTCGGGTTCGATGAGTTTGCGGAACTTGTATCACAGATGCCAGAAGTCAAGAGCTGTACACTGATGAGCGGCGGCAGCGACATTTCTCTTGTCGTTGAAGGTAGAAGCTTCAAGGATATCGCGCTTTTTGTGGGAAGACGTCTCGCTCCCATGGAATCGGTGATATCCACAGCTACCAGGTTCGTTCTTAAGACTTACAAGAAGCAGGGACATATCATATCTTCAGCCAATACTGATTACAGGGAGATGGATATCTGATGGAGTACAAAAGACTGATGTCTTCCCAACTGCAGGAGATTAAACCGTCCGGCATAAGAAAGTACTTCAGTTTGGCGGAAGAGATGGGCGACTGCCTTTCTCTTGGCGTCGGGGAACCTGATTTCGTCACACCATGGGAAGTTAGGCGCGCCGGAATAGAGAGCCTGGATCAGGGGAAGACGTTCTATTCCGCTAATGCGGGACTCAAGGAATTAAGACGGCAGATCTCGCTGTATCTTAAGAGGGCATTCGGACTTGGATATGATCCGGACAGCGAGACGGTAGTGACCGTAGGCGGCTCCGAAGCGATCGATATGGCTATGCGCGCATTGCTGAATCCCGGAGACGAGGTGCTCCTTCCTACTCCGTGCTTTGTCTGTTATGAACCGATAGCGAAGATGTGCGGAGCCAGAGTCATTCCGCTGATCCTTAAGGAAGAAAACGGATTCAGACTGACTGCCGAGGAACTCCGTGCCGCAATCACTGAAAGGACCAAACTTCTGGTTATGCCTTTCCCCAGCAATCCCACCGGAGCGGTCATGAGCAGGAGCGATCTGGAAAGCATAGCGGAAGTGCTAAAGGAGACAGATATCTTTGTCCTGTCAGATGAGATATATTCGGAACTCACATATGGAGGAGAGCGGCATGTCTCGCCTGCTTCCGTGAGCGCTGACATGTGGGACAGAACGATCACCGTCAACGGCTTTTCCAAGTCTTTTGCCATGACCGGGTGGAGACTTGGTTATGTATGCGCTCCTGCTCCGATAACGGAGCAGATCGTCAAGATGCATCAGTTTGCCATCATGTGCGCTCCTACTACTGCGCAGTATGCCGGGATCGTCGCGCTCAGAGACTGCGAGGATGTGGTTGCTTCCATGAGAGATGAATATGACCTGAGGAGGAGATTCATCGTTGACGGATTCAACCGGATCGGCCTTCATTGCTTTGAGCCGAAAGGAGCATTCTATGTGTTCCCAAGCGTTGAATCCACCGGCCTGTCCGATGAGGAATTCTGTGAACAGCTGATCAGAAGGAAAAGGGTCGCCGTAATACCCGGAACTGCGTTCGGACCGGGAGGGGAAGGACATGTGCGCGTATCCTACAGCTACTCCATCAAACACATCAGGGAAGCGCTTCGCAGGATAGGGGAGTTCGTCAGAGAATTATGATGAAGGCTCTTGTGATACGTGCGAATGCAAAACTCAATCTCTCGCTGGATGTCACCGGCGTCAGAGATGACGGGTATCATATCGTTGATATGGTGAACCGGTCAGTCACACTCTTTGACGAGATAAAGATAGAACTGACACCGGGATCCCCTTTTACCATAGAATCAAATGTCAGGTTCTTTCCGACCGATGAGAAGAACCTGATTTGGAAAGCAGCCAGAAAACTGACTGAGACCATAGGCACCGGGCTGCCGGAAGCAAGGTGCACGGTGAGAAAAAGGATACCTTCGCAGGCAGGACTGGGCGGAGGAAGCGCGGATGCGGCTGCTTCACTGATTGGGTTCAACATGCTTCTGGATGCGGGACTGAACGAACAGGAACTGTGTGATATCGGCGCATCTGTAGGTGCGGATGTTCCTTTCTGTGTCGTCGGCGGAACAGCGAGGGTCGGGGGCATAGGAGAGGAGATACATAGCATCGGCGACGAATTGTACTGCCCGATGCTGATTGCAATGCCGAGATACGGCCGTTCCACGAAGGAGGCATATTCCATGCTGGACCGCACTCCGGATATCAGACATCCTGATACGGAAAGCGTTGTGCGGGGATTGGCCGCAGGAGATGCGGAGAAAGCATTTGCGGGGGCGGGAAATGTATTTGAGTACGTGACTTCTGATGATGTCACGGAGGAACTTAAGAGAAAAATTACCGCCGACGGAGCGGTCTATTCTGCGATGACGGGGACCGGGGCGGCAGTGTTCGGCGTTTTCCAGAGACCGCGGGAAGCCCTGGAGGCGAGAGATCTCCTTCGTGCTGAGGGATACGGATCCTGGGTCGTATACCGCGCCGATAAAGGAGTAGAGATAGTAACATGATCAAGGCCGCTGTTCAGAAGAATGGCGGCTAAGCGTTTATCAGGAGAGGATTTGAGTTGTTCAGGTTTATTTTGGGTACTGCGGGAAGCGGTAAAAGCAGATACTGTCTGGAACAGATAACGTCTCTTGCCCGAAACGGGAAAGAGACGGTGATCGTCGTCCCGGAACAGACAGGGTTCACATATGAAAGAGAACTGGTTGCACGGCTTCCTGGCGTTCTGGGCTCAAGGACGAGAGTGATGAGTTTCAGGAGCATCTCGCGTTTTATACTGCGCGAATGCGGCGGCTCTGCCAGGGTAAGGCTCGGAGATGCGCAGAAAACGGCATTTGCCAGAAGAGCGATGATCAGACGCAGGGAAGAGCTTACATGTTATTCGAGAAGCAGGGAGTTTGCTTTTTACGGAAAGCTCAGCGAACTGTTCGATGAACTCAGAAGCGCCGGAGCGACACCATCTGAACTGCGGGAGATCGGCAGTGAACTTCACGGAACGATGTCGGCGGAGAAGTTCGAAGACATAGCGTCTATCATGGAGGAGTATGAGGGCTACCTCGGCGAAGAATATCTGGATGACGCAGGAGAGATCAGATTTGCTGCGGAAAAGATCCCTCTTTCCGGATTTTTCAGGGGAAAAGAAGTGTTCTTTGACGCATTCTCCGGATTCACGGATGCGGAGTATGAGATGATCAGGCAGATAGCTTCCGCCGCAGGTCTTGTCACATTCTCTCTTTGCTGCACCGGCTCCGATGATGACAGGAATTCATCGCTCGCAGTCCCGTACAGAACATACCAGCTTCTGAGAAACATGTCTTCCGAACTGTTTGCAGGAGAACCGGAGAAGATAGTGCTCGGTACCAATGAGAGATTCCGCACAAGCGGCCTCAGGCTTGCCGAGATGTATTTCAGAGATTTCAGCATCCTCGGTGATGGCAATGCGGAAGGTGTGAAGTGGTTCACCGGGAATGACCGTTACGATGAAGCGAAGAGAGTCGCTGATGAGATAGTGACATTGACCCGGGAAAACGGCTACAGGTTCAGCGATATATCTGTGCTGTTCCGCGATGCGGATCAGTACAGGGATCCGGTGACGAGGACTTTCTCTCAATTCGGCATACCTTTCATCTTTGATGAAGGTGAAGACATGCTCAGCGCGCCGGGTACGGTATTCATGCTGTGTGCGCTGGAGATGGCTTCCGGTATCAGGACTGACAGCCTGATGAGGATGCTGAAGACGGACCTCTGCGATATCAGTGTGGACGAGATCGCTTTGCTGGAGGATTATTCATTCATCCACGGGATCGAGGGCGGCGAATGGTTCGTTCCTTTCCGCATGAGCCCTTCAGGTTTTGGCTTGCCTGAAGGAAAAGAAGAAGAAAAGATACTTGAAGACACTGAACGCGCAAGGATAAAAGTCGCGGAGTGGATAAGACCGTTCCTGGACAGAGAAGGAAAAGAAGGCAAGGAACTCGTCAGAGCAGCTTATGAGATGATGGACAGGTGCGGAGCTGTCGAGACGGTGGAGAAGAACGATAAAGCGGGAAGGCATAATGCGGAACTGCTTTTTGATATCATACAGCAGCTGTACGACATGGCGGAGAGAGAAGAACTGTCCGGGACAGAACTGCCCGATACGCTGAGGATACTCGCCAGGAGCACCAGATCGGCGGATATTCCGAGAGTCGGAGACGGAGTTTTCGTCGGAGTAGCTGGGCATTCAAGGCCTTTCAATCCCAAAGCAAGTTTTGTCATGGGACTGAATGACGGAGTTTTCCCCAGAGACATTACGGAAGGCAACCTTTTCACTCTTGAAGAGAGAGACATCCTCTCGAGTTACGATCTGGTCCTTGGCGGAAATTTTGACCAGAACACGGACCTTGAATCCTTCTTTCTCTACGGAGCAGTGACTTCTCCCTCGGATAAACTATATCTGTCGTATCCGGGAGGAGATCTGCTGCCATGTGCGGAACTGGAAGGATTCATCAAAGTCTACGGGATAGAACATGAAAAGGAAGACCCGGCCTGCGGTATAGTCAACATCAGGACAGCCAGAGGGATCTATGCGGAAGCCAGATCCGAGAGAGATGAAATACTTGCCGCATCGCTGCTCAGCAGCGATGCCGGGGATGCGTGCAGAGAGTATGAAAAGGCTGTCGGAAGAAAGGACATGGTCATAGAAGATGACTCTGTCGCTCAGGCTCTTGCCGGAGATGTGACTGGCATCACCGCAAGCAGGATGCAAACTTATGAAGAGTGCAGATTCATGTTCTTTCTGCAGTATCTGGCAGGCATCAGACCGCTCAGGAAAGCAGAGATGTCTCCGGATGTCGCCGGGAGCTTCGTCCATGATGTCATGGAGAACCTCATGCGCGAATTCTCCGGCGATCTGACAGGATGCGATGAGATCGCAATAAGGAATGCATGCCGGAGGCTTGCGGATGAGTATATAGACAGAATGGTGGGAGAAAAGGGAATGACTCCGAGAATGAGAGTCATCTCCGACCAGATCAGGGATAACTGTATCAGACTTGCCAGAAGACTGAGAGCGGAGCAGATGCAGAGCGAGTTCCGGGCAGACGGGTTTGAGCTGAATATCGGGACGGATATACCTGGACCGGTGGTCGTTCTGGATGACGGACATCGAGCTGAAGTATTCGGAAAGATCGACAGGGTGGATACATATACGCATGACGGCGAGACATATGTAAGGATAGTGGACTACAAAACGGGAGGCAAAGACTTCAAACTGTCTGATGTCTGGCAGGGGCTCAACGTTCAGATGCTGCTGTACCTTTTTGCGGTCAAAAACAACGGCACCGCCAGATACGGAGAGAATATCGTGCCTGCCGGAGTGCTCTATATGCCGGGCGACCCGTCTCCGGCATCTGAAGAGGAAGACGCCGGAAACGTGTATACCATGAAAGGACTGGTGCTGAACGACCCGGATGTGCTTCAGGCAATGGAGAGAGACGGCAGCGGACTGTTCATACCTGCCAGCATCGATCCCAGGACGGGCAGATGGAAGACCGGAAACATCGCTTCCCTGGAAGAGCTGGGAAAGATAGAGAAAAGGATCGAACAGCTCGTCAGAGAGATGGCTTCCGGGATAAGAGCAGGGGATATCAGGGCGATCCCTGCGGAGGACACAAGCGGAAACAGACCGTGCAGATACTGCTATTACAGAGCTGTGTGCGGAGCTGACAGAATTGAGGAGCCCCGCAGGATAAGGAATATCTCCAGAAAAGAGATGTTCGGAGAGGAGGAAAGCGATGGCTGAAGTATTGCTCACTCACGAACAGGAGAATGCTGTCGTTGCGGACGGGGCGATCCTTGTCGGAGCGGCTGCAGGAAGCGGTAAGACTTTCGTGCTCACTGAAAGGATAGCCAGGATACTTAATGACAGGGAGCATCCTGTAAGCGCAAACAGGATGCTGATACTTACATTTACGAATGCTGCCGCTTCGGAGATGAGGCAGAAGATCAGGAAGAGGATCTCTGAACTGATCGCGAATGATCCTTCAGATGATTACCTGA
Organism: uncultured Ruminococcus sp.; assembly: GCA_902772615.1. Lineage (GTDB taxonomy): Bacteria > Bacillota > Clostridia > Oscillospirales > Ruminococcaceae > RUG11783. The sequence goes on along the minus strand of CACYBC010000085.1, from coordinate 3,157 downwards.
GGACCCAACAGAGACTGCTGAGGAGGACTCACATCGGAACCGTGCACTCCTTCTGCCAGAAACTTCTCAGGGAGTTCTTTTCCGAAGCGGGGATATCTCCCGATTTCAGTCTGTGTGATGAGGGGTATTCCGCATCTGTCAGGAGCGCCGCTCTGGAAGAGACGATGGACGTACTGTGTACAGAAGATTCCGAGACCGCCGCACTGCTGTTCGGAAACTTCGGACGGTCCAGAAGCGACCGTGAGACGATGGACGCTGTCCTGTGGCTGCATGGATTCGAACAGAATCTGACCGATGCGGAAAAGTGGGAAGACAAGATGCTCGAAGCCATGAGCTCCGGGATCCCGTTCAGGGATTCTCCCGCGGGAATTGCCGCAGCAGGACTGCAGGCAGATAAGTTCCGTCAGGCTAAGCAACTGCTTGATAACGCAGTGATGATGCTGAACATGGAAGGCGCATCCGGAAAAGGCTATGAGTATTACTGCGCTCTGCGGGACCGCTGCACCGAGATACTGAAAGCATTTGAAGAGAACGACTGGGATAAGGCTGCCAGGCTTGTATCCGAGAAACCCGACGGAAGAGCTTCCGCACAGAAATTCTGGAGCCCGGAAACCAGACACAGGATCGGAGCGGCAAAAGAAGTATATACAAAACTGATCAAGAATACGGGAAAGATCGTCAGAGATGATCTCGAGGCGAGTGAAGAATCCAGGACCAGACAGTGTGCCGTAGCTTCTGCTCTGATCAAAGCTGAAAGACTGTTCAGAGATATCCTCACAAAAAGGAAAAAGGAGCGGGGACTGCTGGAATACGACGATCTGGAGAAACTCGTGATCGGACTGTTCTATGATGCGGATGGAAATATGACCGACATAGGGAGATCAGTTTCCGAAAGATTCGATCATGTAATGGTCGATGAGTTTCAGGATACCAACGAGCGGCAGAAGATGATATTCGATGCAGTGTCAGACAACGGAAGAAACCTTTTCTGCGTCGGAGACGTCAAACAGAGCATCTACAGTTTCAGGCGGGCGGACCCGGCAATATTCACCGACATGAGGAAGGCCTGTAGGGATGACGGACCGCCCAGATATCTTGCTCTGCACAGCAACTTCAGAAGCGGCAAAGGCGTCATAGAGGCAGTAAACAAGGTATTCGACCCGCTGATGACTACCCGGTTCGGCGGAGTCGACTATATGCCTGAAGAAAGGCTCGTACACGGCCGCAGCGGTGACCCGGAAGAAACGGGGTGCGGACTTGAGTATCACGCTGTTGACTGTACTGCGGAACAGCTGCCTGACGCAGTTGCCGGCTATGTTGCCGGAATCCTTTCTGATGGCGGAGGAAAGATCAGGGAAGAAGATATCTGCATAATGCTCAGATCCGTAAGAGGCAGGGCAGAGAAGTATACGGATGCTCTTGGAAGGAAAGGCATCAGATGCTCCAGTTCTGTTTCGGAAGATTTCTTTGAAGCATCCGAGATAATGACGGTCATGTCTCTGCTCAGATGCATCAGCAACCCGGGAAGTGACGTGGACCTGGCGGCAGTAATGATGTCGCCGCTGTTTGGATTCACTGCCGATGAGCTTGCTTCTCTGAGGCTGGAAGGGAGGAGAGACAGACTCTGGTCGCAGGTGAAGAGGTCCGGTAATGCCAAGTGTATAAGACTCAGAGAGATGATAGATGGCCTCAGGAAGAAAGCTTCCGCCATGTCGACCGACGAGATCGTCAGAGAAACGATAGAAGTGAGCGAGGCAGAGATCTATCTCACTGCACCTCCGGACACCAGAAAACGGAAAGGCCGCCTTCATGCGCTGGTGGATTATGCTGCGGCTTTCACATCTTTCGGCGGCAGAGGAGTCTCGGATTTTTTGAGATACTGCAGCGATGCGGAGAAGAAGGGGAACGGACCTGATTATTCCCAGTCCGCTGTCGGTGGAGTCCAGGTCATGAGCGTTCACAAGGCGAAGGGACTTGAGTGGCCGATAGTGATACTCGCGGATGCGGGGAGAAGTCTCAACACTTCTGCCGACTCAAACAGAAACGTGCTGTTTGATCAGAACATCGGGATCGCGGCAAGGATCAGGAAAGAGTCGGACGGGGGTCTATGGATGGAAAAGACGCCGGAATACGGCCTGATATCCGACATGAAACTCAACGACTCCAAGGCCGAAGAGCTGAGGATACTATATGTGGCGCTGACCAGAGCCAAAGAGAAGGCTGTAGTCTTTGCCGCCAGAGGCACACATGCCAGCGGCAAAGTGCCGGACGCGTCCGTGATCGATGAAGCTTCAGCCTGTGTGTCCGAAGGCAGGCTGAGTCCGATGATAGTTTCGGATAAGAATAAGTATGCTGACTGGATCGATCAGGCTTTCGGAGCTGCGGGATTCATCGCTTCTGATCTGGACAAGGAGGAAGTGACACGCGGAAGTCTGAAATTGGTCAGAAGAGAAGCTGAGTATTACAGCGGAAAGATCGAACATGACACCGAGGACAGTATTGCAGCAGATAAGGAACTGGTCGAGAGGATCAACAGAAGACTGTCCTTTGAGTATGTGGGTAAAGGAATCGTTCAGATACCTACGACTATGACAGTAACTCAGCTGACGGAATCGTTCAGGCCGGCAACGACGCACAGACCTGCTTTCGTAAGGAGGAACGGACTGACAGCTGCGGAACGCGGCACAGCTTTGCACGAGTTTATGCAGCATTGCGATCTTCGTGCTGCTGCGGACGATCCTCTGACTGAAGCCCGGAGACTGTGCAGTATGCAGTTCCTGAGCAGTGAAGCGGCTGATTCCATAGATCCGGGCAGAGTCAGAGCGTTCTTCAGCGGACGCCTTGGAAAGGCAGTGCTTGAAGCTGACAGAGTATACAGGGAGTATTCATACATGGATGCAGCAAGGGCATCCGAGCTTATACCTGATCTGGACGACGAGCACAAGGACGACATGATAATCATTCAGGGAACAGTAGACTGCATCATTGAGAAAGAAGGAAAAGTCATGGTCCTTGACTACAAGACCGATCGTGTCAGGGATCCTGAGGAACTAATAAAACGTTATTCCGGACAGCTCAGATCGTACAGCAGATCCATAGAGAACAGATTGGGAATGCCCGTAACCGAGGCGGTCATCTGGTCATTCTGGATGGAATG
>CACYBC010000084.1 GCA_902772615.1 uncultured Ruminococcus sp. | reverse complement strand
TTCCTGTCGTCGTCCAGCTCTGTGAAGCTGTCGGTGAGCCTTCCTTCCTCGGCGATGACGCTCTCGAAACCGGTCAGCGCTGCGAACGGTGCGAACTGCGCCGCGCGGCTGCTCATGGGAAGCCGCGGATGTTTCAGGGATGTATGGTGGGGGAGATCTATTATATCGTCGTATTCGTGGCTGTAGCGTCTCTCGTCGCTCATTCCTTATGTCCTCCGATCTGGGCATTGCGCTCCCTTCCGGTGGCACCTTCCCTGAGGCTCATGCCTTTGAGGACCGCGTTCTTCCCGAAGCGGTTCTTTATCTCCAGCAGCGAGCGCTGCAGGTCGGATTCCTTTTTTGATTCCTGCGGGGACAGTGAGGGGGCGTCTTCGGAATAGTCCGAGAACAGGTCCATCTGCACCGCTTCCGGCACGGTACCGGGATCGTCCGCATCCTTTATGCGGCTGGCTCCCAGGAATATCCTCCTGACCATCAGCCTTGGGTCCGCGATCTTGTCATAGATCTCCGCGACAGCGTCACCGATGATCTTTCCGGAACATGTATAGGAGGGGAGATTTGCGCTGCCGTGGGCGTGCCTCGGCACGTCTCTTCCGTACCAGTCCTTGCGTATCTCTATGTCGGAAGCGGCACCGGCTGCCGACGAGACATCATAAACGAGCGTGAGCGTCATCTGGTCGGTCACCAGGTGTTTGGACAGCATGTCCATGACCATGGCGTCCGCCATCTCCAGGACTACGATCCTGGCTTTATCCACTGTATACGGCTCCGACAGCACCTGCCCGGAACTGAGGCTGTTGTTCTCCGGCCTATACGATTTTATATCGGCCATGGTGCAGGGCTCGTAGCCCCAGGCGTGGTCTATAAGCAGTTCGGCATTGACGCCGAGCAGTTTATACAGCAGTTCCTCATTGCGGGGAGAACTGCCGTCACCCAGAGAACACCTGGCGATGTCGCCCATCGTATAGATGCCGTACTTTTCAAGCCGGGCAGCTATGCCGTGTCCGACGCGCCAGAAATCGGTGAGAGGGGTATGGGACCAGAGATTCCTGCGGTAGCTCATCTCATCAAGCTCGGCGATCCTCACTCCGGCCTCGTCGGCGTCTATGTGTTTTGCCTCTATGTCCAGTGCCACCTTGCACAGATAGAGGTTGTTTCCTATGCCTCCCGTGGCGGTGATCCCGGTCTTCGAGAACACTTCCTTGATGAGCTTCCTGGTGAATTCCTTTGCCGTGGTCGAGTATGTCTTGAGGTACTCCGTGACATCCATGAAGACCTCGTCCACCGAGTATACGTGGATGTCTTCCGGCGCGATGTATTTAAGGTAGGTGCCATAGATCTTTGAGCTGACTTCCATGTAAAGAGCCATGCGGGGCGTCGCGGTTATGAATGTCAGTTCAAGTTCCGGATGCGCTTTGAGTTCAGCAAGACTGTCGGACTTTCCAGTGAATCTGTGTCCCGGTGCCCTGGCGAGCCTCTCGGCATTGATGCGCTTTACAGCCTGCTCTACTTCAAACAGTCTGGGTCTGCCCGGTATGCCCAGCGACTTGAGGGAAGGGGACACGGCGAGACAGATGGTCTTGCTGGTCCTGGAGCGGTCTGCTACCACCAGATTGGTGTCCAGAGGATCCAGCTCTCTTGCCGCGCATTCCACGGAGGCATAGAACGACTTCAGGTCTATGGCGATGTATGTGCGGTTTGCTTCCATGATCCCGGTCTCCGTGGCGGCATAATAAATGTGTATATAATCATCATCATTATATCACGGTAAAACATAACGGAATATGAGCCGGACCGCATCATCCTGCCGTAAAAACAGCTGAAACCGCGGCAAATGGCATTTTCAGCGCGCTCTGTAATTGTTTCTTCATTTAAATGCAGGTTTTGTTGTGTTATTATACGAATTGCTGAGCCAAAACGGTTCGGTTTTATTCCTGTGCATCACTTAATGCACACGGAATGTTCACATTGACGTGATATATTGAGACAAATCTTACGGGAGGAACATCACCAGATGGTTGAAGTGAGCCACCTCACCAAGAAATACGGTGACTTTACCGCCGTGTCGGATCTGTCCTTCACTATCGAGGACGGACTGATCTACGGGTTCCTTGGCCCTAACGGGGCGGGGAAATCAACAACTATGAATATCATGACCGGATGCCTCTCCGCCACGGAGGGTGAGGTCATCATAGAAGGACACGATATATTCGAGGACGCCAAGGAAGCGAAGAAGTGCATAGGGTATCTTCCTGAGATACCTCCGCTCTATCCGGAGCTTACACCGGTGGAGTACCTTGAGTTCGTTGCCAGGGCCAAAGGCGTAGCGGCAAAGGATCTGGATGAGCAGATCGCCGATGTCATGGAGCAGACCGGCCTCACGGTCTACGCCAACAGGCTCATAAAGAATCTGTCCAAAGGATACAAGCAGCGTGTCGGCATCGCCCAGGCGATCATCGGGCATCCCAGCCTGATAATCCTCGACGAGCCCACCGTAGGTCTTGACCCCAAGCAGATCATAGAGATCAGGAACCTCATCAAGAGCCTCGGAAAGAAGCACACCGTGGTTCTTTCCAGCCACATCCTCTCAGAGGTGCAGGCGATATGCGACAGAGTCATGATCATATCGCGCGGAAAGCTGGTGGCATTCGATGCTCCGGACAACCTTGAGAGCCTGATGATGGGCGAGGCTTCCATAGAAGTCAGGGCCAACTGCGGCAGGGATGTCATAGAACCCGTCATCGCGAAGATGGATTTCGTCACCGGGTATGACATCACCGAGGAGAATGGTGTATGCATAGCAACGATCCGCACCGGAGAGTCTGACAGGCAGAAGGTGCAGGGCGACATGTTCAGGATATTCGGAGAGAACGCGGTGCCCGTGTTCCAGATGACTCCGGTCAAGGCGTCTCTTGAGGATGTGTTCATAGAGCTCACCCTCGGCAGCAACGAAGCTGACACCGCTGAGGCTGAGCCGGAGACTGAAGAAGAGGAGGAAGCGGAAGAATGATCACTGTTATGCGCCATGAGCTAAACATGCAGGACAGAAGCTTCAGCACATACCTCTTCGGGTTCTTCCTGCTGGAGACGGTGGGACTCGCGGCCATGGTATACAACATC
>CACYBC010000083.1 GCA_902772615.1 uncultured Ruminococcus sp. | reverse complement strand
TTTCAGCATGATTATGTCTTTTTCATAAGCGGAACCGCTGTCCGGCAGGAATATCCCCTGCGGGAAGTATCCCTGGTCCAGTACCCCATGCAGGAATACCGGTCTGCCGTTAAGACAGACCCTGGGGATCACGTCACGCGTCTCCGAAGTGACAGTCCTGAGTGCCAGATATGATGACACCTCGTCTCCGCCCGGAGTAGATATCCTAACGTCGTAAAGATACGGATCTTCCGGAGTCCAGAGGCGCCTCCTGCCTTCCGGCACTGTCGCTCTGCCTTCCGTTGCATCTGAGGAGATCACCTCGCCTCTGTCATCCGATACAGAGATATGTGCTCCGTTTCCCGCAGAAGTCCGTATGTTCCAGGAAATGCTTTCCGTATCCGTATCGAAGCTGACATCGGTAACATAGTCATCCGGTACGGTTTCAGTCCACACGGTCTGCCATATGCCGCTGACCTGCGTATACCACATTCCTCCCGGTCTCTTAGTCTGCTTGCCGTACGGATAGTCATGAGACAAGGCATCTTCAGCTTCCACGCGTATCAGATTGGTTCCTTCGTGCAGAATGCCGGTGATATCAAAAGAGAATGGTAGATATCCGCCTTCATGTGTTCCGGCTTTTTCTCCGTTCACGAAAACGGCCGCTTTCTGATCCACAGCTCCAAAGTGCAGGATCACTCTGCGATCATCTCCTGTTTTAGGAAGGATGAATTCTTTCTCATATACAAGGTGTTCCGGTACTTCACCATCCCATCCTGAAAGAGGTGCCTGAGGAGGATACGGAACATTTATCTTCCTTCCGCACAGGTTCCACTCACCATCAAGGCTGGTCCACTGTTCTCTCCTCATAAGAGGCCTGGGATGATCCTCCTTCTTCCCATGCTCAGAGCGGAGCAGTCTTGCGGCTGTTTCTTCTGCTTTTCCCAGATAGTAGCTGTATCTCTCGTCGTCCCGCGAATCATACCGGTTACCCAGCATCACCCATTCGCAGTATTCATAGAACAGGAAACAGTCCAGTTCACGGAGATAATCCCTGTATGATATGCCGTGTTTTTTTACAAGCGTATCGAAGTAGTACTGTATCGCAAAACGCCTGTTCTCTTCGGTGATGTGGAAGTATGCCCCTTCATCCTCCCTCCCGTGGGCAATAAGTCTGGCAAAGGAGGACAGATACGGCAGCATTCCGCCGTATTCCCAGTCTATCAGCACTGCCCGCTCCCCCACCAGCACATTGATCGGAAGCAGGTCCTCATGACTTAGAGTACGCGGAATGGTCTTATAGAGTTCCGTAAACTTCGTATACGCCTGTTCCAGGGCCGCTGAGTTCAGATACCTTCCCCTGTCCTCCACCGCCTTAAGTGCTCTTTCCATAGTCACTGCAGACCCGCACAGATCTTCTCTCTGCCAGAACTCATCCTGCATCTGCGCAAGGGCGTCAATAGTTTTCCGCAGCATTTCAAGCTCGTCCAGCTTCAGAGTCTCTCCAGGACAGTATTCCAGAAGCAGGAACTCATCATTTCCGTATCTGCAGGATCCGAGAAAAGCAGGAGCATAAGGTTTCCCTCCGCTGAAAAAACTGCTGTAACATTCTGTCTCCAGACCTTTTGCCTTTTTCAGCACATATCTGCCGCCGGCGGTCCTTACAGACCAGACTTCATACTCGTTTCCGTCTTCATCGCATATGAACGGAGCGATCTCCTCTATGCTGTCTGCAGGAAGGCCCAGTTCAACTGCTATATTTGTCAGTTCCTTATCGGTGATACTTTTTTTCTCCACTTGCAAATCCTCTGTTCCGGGGATACATCTCATTTATTTTCCGCCTGCCGGATCATCTCATCGATATCGGTATATATCTCGCCAGTCATTGCGCTGCCATCATCCATGACCGCTGCGACTTTCTTTCCGTCTTCGGTGAATCCGATCATGTCTATACTGCGTCCGTCGCTGCTGCGGAAAGAATAAAGAAGATTACCTGTCATAGTCGAATAAACGAACGCCCTGTCCCTCGCATAACCGCACAGTATGATGATCTTGCTTCCGTCTTCGGACATCTCGCATCCCCAGCAGTATTCTTCACCTGCGAGAGCATAACGGATCTGTCCTTTCTCCAGGTCGAACAGAACGCACCTGGCATCGAATCCGCCGCAGGAAGCCATCAGTTCCTTGCAAAACACAAGGTCCGTCACCGACTGGTAACAGTGCTCTGCTACACAGTATATCTCTTTCGCCCCGGCAGGGTCGCTTATGTCAAAGACCTCTATGAAGCCGTCATAATCGGTATGAGCGCAGTAACGGCAATCCGGATCGGTATAGATCGCGCTCTTTCTGTTGGCATTCCCCGGCGGCGTAGTATAGATCTCACCCGCCTTATGACTCAGGGATATGGAGATGCTCGTACCGGGATCCGTATATCTCGGTATCTCATAAAGCTTCTCACTGAAGGAAGCGGTCTCAGACCATGTTGACGCCGCGGGAGTAACAAGCAGATGCGGATCGCCTGAGTACTCATCCGCCAGCACCTTGGAGCTGTCGCTTGAAAAAGCGCTTGCAGGGAACTCGTACAGGACTTTACCGGTAGCAATGTCAAATACACCGTTTATCCCTCCGCTGGAAGAGATATATCTTCCGTCAGATGAGATGTGCGCCTGGGTCACGACATTCGTCTGTGCCGTTTTCTCCCACAGCACCGTACCTGACGGAACGCTGACGGCCTTAAGCAGATCCGGTGTCATGACGAATACGGTCCCTCCGTCGCGGCTGATCGCCAGGTTAACTCCTCCGGCTGCAGTCTCCTCAGCCTGAAATATCATCCTGCCCGTACTGCTGTCCCACACGCAGTACATACCTGCGGATGATGCTGCGATCCTGCTTCCGTCCGCTGAATAGACGATATATGAGTATCCTCTCTGGGGATCGAATTCCAGAGGCAGTTCTTTTCCCCCGTCCAATGTGAGGATCTTCATGCCTGCGCCGTATCCGTGCGAGCCGATGACTACGCTCTTCTCATCAGGCGCGAGATCCACGATAAATGGTCTTATGTATCCCTCAAAAGGAAGGTCACCGCACGGCAGTATCTCCCTGCTGCTGTCGTTCTTGTAATCCCACAGCACCATGAACCGGTCGTGGATTATGAGCAGCCTGTCGCCGGACATTGGAAATGCCTTCTCCCCTATATTCATGGCATTCGATCCGGATCCGTCATATCTTCTGTAAAGCTCTCCGGTCTCCACCGAATAAACGCTGACGAACCCGTACCAGGAATCCACTGTGAAAAAGTAGCGGTCGTCAAGGGTAAATCCGACACTGTCCAGCATACCCGTATCGCTCTGAGAGACCGTATGCAGGATGCTTCCCGTAGTAGCATCGATGAGTACTGCGGAATTCAGGTTAGTGATCCCGGCCAGATACTTATCATTATGGGAGAATACAAGCTCACCGAGATTCCTGTTGTTTGTGTCGATAGTCAGGACAGTTCCGAAAGGCTCATCATACAATGCATATTCCAGTGCGGCGGAGAACCTCCCGTCATTCACGGTTCCGACTGTTTCTCTGATATCGCGGGCCTGAAGCAACTGATTCACGGCAAGCAGCTTGTTGCCGCTCTCCGATGACTGTATCGACTGTTCGATGAGCAGCTTCATCTGATTGTCTACAGCTATGTTCCGCTGCCTGCTGATCTGCCGGTTCTTGGATACCGCATAGATCAGAAACCCGCTCAGCAGAGACACCGCTGCAAAAGATACTGCGCTCACTGCTCTCGTCCTGCGTATCCTGGCTCTCTGTCTCAGGTCGTCATAACTGACGGAGAGCATCGGAGCCATGATCCTCAGCTTCTCATTTGAAAGGCGCCGCATCGAGCCAAGGATCCCTGAAGCCCGGACATCGGCAGCGAGCGGCTCGTTTTCGACCGTTTCCCCGTTCACGGTCTCAAATCTGAGCTGCTCCGGAAACGACTCCGCCGGCTCGCCTTCTGCCAGTATGGTGAGTATATGATCCCTTCTGCCGAGCTTTATATAATAGTTCAGTTCCTCAAGACACCACTTCGACTGCAGGTATCTCGGCGAACAGATGCATATCAGCCATTCGCTCTGTTCCAGCGCTTCATGGATATCCTCGCTCAGCGATGATGACAGAGGCAGTTCCTCCTGATCCCTGAATACTTTTCCCATGGACGATATGCCAGAAGTCTCCCTTATCCCTGACGGGATCCGGTAAGTCTCGATAAGGGTGTGAAGCCTTTTTGCTATCTGCTGATCCGGAGCCTGATGTCTGTATGATATGAATGCTTTATATCTGAATCCGTTGTTTTCCTGTACATTATCCATAGCTGTATCCTTTCGGACTGACCATTTCTGAACATGCTTTTTCTAATAATACCCAAACATATGCAGGAATACAAAAAGCGCTCCAACAGAAGCCTGTAGGAGCGCTTTTCTACTGTCCAATCAGGTGAACAGTTCTTTTGCGTAACTGACGCGGAAGTCGATCACCTTGTCCTCCGCAAGAGTTCCGGGCGTTGCCTTGTCCAGGAATCTTATGACGTTCTTCTCGTCAGGCCTGTATGCCTTCCACTCCGGCAACGGCAGTCCGTTGTAGTCGGTGCCTTCCGGGGAATTGGGGTTTCCGTACTTGACGAAATTCGTCCAGTATGAAGTCACCTGTCTGGCAAGGTCATAGTGTCTGCCTTCAAACGGTCTCCAGGAATTGCCGAGCGAATCGAACATGAACCACAGATCCGACCCATGGAATGATCCAGCGTCATCGCCGGGTATGTCATGATCAAAGATGTAATACCATACATTCTTGCCCATTGAGGAACGAAGTTCACAGAATCCTCTGCTTCCGGCCAGCATATTGTTGAATGTGCCTTTTGCATACAGGGCTTTCACATCTTCATCGCTGCTGACGCCGCAGACCGCAAGGTATTCATCTGCGCGGTCCTTATAGACCTCCCTTGCCCTGGACACGAACTCTTCATACGTGGGAACGATGTTCCTTGCGAACATCCCACCCGTGGCCTCGCCCATACAGTGTCCCACGATCATGGGAACTGTCCTGAAGTCATCTTTATAGTAACTCGTGACCGGAGTCTCCTTGATGAACTTTCCGTCCACGCAGGGAGTGAACATGAACCCGAACATAGCGCCTGGCTCCGACACATCGCCGACGCGCTTCATGAGTTCTTCCGCGCTGAGGCTTCTCGCTTCCGCAAGATCCGCTATACCGGCCTTTGAGAAGAAATCAGCGCCGTTTGCTTCGGCCTCCGCCAGTGACTGCGTACGTCCGGACAGCCCGTCTTCAGCATAAGCAAATCCGACGGATGACTGACAGATAGCACCGGCTATGATCCCGTCATTGTAGGAACTGCACATCTGATTCTGTACACTTCCTGCACCTGCGCTCTGTCCGCAGATTGTGATCCTGGAAGGATCTCCTCCGAAAGCTTTGATGTTCTCATAGATCCAGTGAATAGCCATTGACTGGTCCTGCATTCCGAAATTGGAAACGATCTCGCCTTCTGGGGTTTCTGCCGTGAGTTCAGGGTGCGCCAGGAACCCGAACAGTCCCAGCCTGTAGCCTACCATCACGACGATGACGCCTCTGCGGGCGACTCTCTCCCCGTCAAACTCGATCTCATAGTTGTAACCGTCCTGATAACCGCCGCCATGTATATAGCAGAAAACAGGAAGGTTATCATCTGTTGTCTCGGCCGGTGAAAAAATATTCAGGTACAGACAGTCTTCGCTCATATCATATTCCGACGAAGTGGGATGCAGTTCTTTTGTGTAGAACTCATTGTCACGCCCCGGATGGATCCTCATCATCGGCATTGGGCCATACTCATAGCACTGTTTCACCCCATCCCACGGGTCGCAGGGCTGCGGAGCCTTCCACCTCAGTTCGCCCACAGGCGGTTTGGCATATGGAACGCCGCGGAACACGGTCACTCTGGGATCCTTTCCCACCAGTCCCTTCAGTTTTCCGTACTTGGTTTCAACATTTCTCAGCATGATTAACCTCCGATAAAAAAAAAGATCCGCGCTTTTACGACAAAAGCGCGGATCTGCTCACGAAATAAAGCCTATCATTCTGCCGATCTGACCGGCAGTTGACAGGGATGTGTATGATCCGTCTATGGAACTGACGATAGCATTCTTTACGATGCCCGCAATTACCCATGGCAGAAGCGACTTCGCAACAGCCGGTGAGTTCCTTCTCCTGCTCAGATATATAATGAGCCCAATGAACGGAAACAGGAAAGCGATTATCTTGAGGGCCAGCGACGCCTCCGAATCGCTTCCGCTGTCAAACATCTGTCCGGACCTGCCTGCCGTATTTGAAAAGGGATCGGCCGTGGAAGGAACGGGACTGGCAGGCCTTGATGTGAAGAACTCTCCTTCCTTGCTGTATGGAGACGCATCAGCGGATACGGGGCTTCCGCAGTAACTGCAGTATTCAGCACCGTCAGTCAGAGGCGCTCCGCAGTGGACACATTTGCTGCTCATATTCAATAACTCCGAAAAAAAGATCAATCCGATGCCTTGCGGCACCTCACGTTCTGATTATATAACAGTTTACTGACCATGCACAATCGCCGTCCCAGTCCGGATCGTCACCTGACGATAAGGAAGAGCATCGTGCAGAAGAACACTATAAGCACGGAGAACAACAGCACTTCCTTCATATCATCGACCAGCAGCCCGATGAACTCTCTTATGAGAGCGTTTGGCCAGAAATACCATTTGGTCGGTGATCCCATTCCGTCCAGCTCAAGTCCTTGCGTTGCAGCTATCACTCCGCTTCTGAACACATGATAGTTGGTAGTTGAAAAAGCTCCTTTCCCTCCGGGGCATCTTTCGTCTGCAATCTCGGATGAGAACCTCATGTTTTCCTTGGTATTGACGCTCCTGGTCTCGGGGAAGACTCTGGACTCAGGTATACCGCTGGAGACCAGATATGCGGCCATAGCCTCACCTTCCGAGACCGGCTCGTCACCTCCCTTTCCTCCGGAAGGTATGAAGATCGGACTCGGACCTCCCGCCGCTTCCTGCTCCCGTGCAAACGATATCGCTTTGTCGACTCTGCCTCTGATCAGCGGGTAGAGAGTTCCGTCACTCCGGATAGCGCAGCCCAGTATCACTATATAGTCCTTGTCATATTCCGGGCGGTGTCTGGCGATACGGAAAAAGATCAGGAATACTCCTATCAGAAGGCAGATCATATATGAGAAGATCCCGTAGTAGGTATTGACGATATACATCGTCACGGAAAACTTCAATTTGAGGTCCAGGACTTCAAGGATGATAGTTCCGCCGAGCATCCCTGCCACTATGAGAAAAGACAGGATTATTCCCAGCAGATTGACGAAGCGGAATCCTTCTTTTCTTATCAGCTGGATGTTGCTTATGCAGAGCGCTGCTGAGAACAGAATGAGCCCGGGCGCCGTGACCAGAGTGAAATACATCATCACGGTATGTGTCCAGTCGACTATCTTTCCGAAATTGTACGCTGTCGGGTCCTTTATCAGGAAAACGAGTATTATGCTGACGCCGACTGCAATGACGAAAAAGAACACCGAGATGCCCATAATGAAGATCGATGTGTATGAGAACATCCACGTTCCCTTCATCCTTCGGTACTCATGGAAAAATACCAGGCAGGACCACAGACAGATCAGAAACCCGTCCAGAATGACCAGCTGCCAGCACGGGAAGTTCTTCGTCGACATCTGATATACGACGATCCCTTCATTGTTTATCTGCTCCGTATACCAGCTGCCTGCAATCTTTATCGTTGCTACCGCAGTTCCCTTTCCTACGGGTTCGATATCCACGCGCACTACACCGTCTTTTGTCGAGATGTCCCTGGTCTTTACAATTCCTTCCTCTTCAAGCACCACCTCTATGTCTTCAGGCCGTATATCATCGATACCGCTTCTGTAATACAGCGCGATGAAATTGCCGTGAACTGTGACGAAAACAGCGGAAAGCGCTGTAAGGACAGCGAGAAATATAAGGATCCTGTTTCGGCTCCTCTCTATTATCTCCCGTCTGCCGGCTTTCTCACTGTCGGGTCTGTCATCAGCGAAGACTTCCCTGATAGTTTTCAGTATCCTGTTCAACTTCGGCAACCTCCGTCCAGGCACAAAGATATGTAGTCATAATAGTTATATTAGAAAAGCAGTGTCACGTTCACAAGTGCGGAGCATCTATTCAGACTACCAGTTTCAGATCCGCCCCAGTGACTTTTTTCGAAACGATTATCTGCTTGTCAATGCGGTCTCTGAACTCGGGGACATGAGTTATGACCCCTATGAGCCTCTTGCCGTCTGCCAGTCTGGACAGCATGTCCATAGCCTGCCGCAGCGCTCCTTCGCTCAGTGTTCCGAATCCCTCGTCTATGAACATCGAATCAAGTCTTATCCCGCCGTTCTCGTTCTGAACCACATCGGACAGTCCCAAGGCCATGGACAGAGACGCCATGAACGATTCACCTCCGGACAGCGTTGACACATCTCTCCACTGTCCTGTGCTCCTGTCCAGAACATCAAGATCCAGACCGGCCTGACTTCTCAGGTCAGTCGCTTCCTGTTTGCATCTGAGAGTGAACATCCCGTCGGTGAGTTCAACGAGCCTCTTGTTTGCCTCCGCCACGACCTTTCTGAAATAGTACTGCTGCACATAAGCCTCAAATGAGACTCTCCCTCTGGCGGAAGCCTTCTGCCCGGATACGGAATCTGCAAGATCGCTGACGACTGTCCACTCATCCCTGATCCTGTTGTATTCGTCGTAGTTTTCCTTTATGTATCTGAGAGCATCGCAGTTCCGGTTCCTCCTGTTCTCAGCACTGCTGAACAAGGTCCTCAGCCTGTTTCTCTCCTCCGCTGCCGCTTTTATCTCCGCATCCAGCGCTTTTATGTCGGAGAGGCTGCTGCCTTTCAGACGATCCTCGAGCTCTCTGACGGTCGACGTCACAGAGATGACCTTTGTCCTGTACTCTTCGACCTCAGCGCGGATCCTCTCTATGTCTTCAGTTTCCAGGGTTCCCGACAGATATTCCTCCTCATCCCTGAATCCCGCTTTCAGAACGGCATCGAGGTACTGACCGGTCAGTTCTTCCAGAGAGCCGCGCAGTTCGGCATTTCTCTTCGCCGCATTCTCGTGTTCCGCAGCAGCGCGTTCGCGGTCCGCAGACAGTTTCCGTATCACTTCTCTGTACTCGGCGGTCCTGCGCTCTATGCCGTCAGCTTCCTTTGCAAGTCTGTCAGCTTCAGCAGCAAGATCCGCAGCGCTTCTCCCCTCTCCAAC
>CACYBC010000082.1 GCA_902772615.1 uncultured Ruminococcus sp. | reverse complement strand
GTCTGATACTGTCTGTCGAGCTTGACGTTCAGATACGGCAGGATCACGCCGTTCAGTGCGGAATAGAAGAAAGCGTCATAACGGTCGCCTGTGGCGTCGTCATAAGGACCGACTTTCTCTTCTACTTTGCCCGGTACCAGAAGAGGTCTGGTGAGACGGCCGTCATATCTTGAACAGGCCAGTCCCTTGTGCTTGATCACTTCTGAACGGAAGGAGTCCTCTTCAAGCTTCAGGGCGCGGGCTTCCAGGTATTCCCTGGACACGCCGGTATAGTAGGAGACTTTTCTGATGATCTCCTCGCGCTCCTCTCCCACGAGAGATTCGCCTCTGTACAGAGCCAGCAGATAATCGTGGTCGGCAAAAGCCTTTGCCTCTTTGACAAAGTCCTCAACGGACTGGTCGGATGGATGATTGTGATAGTGATTTATCGCAGCAAAGGTCGGGAAATAAAGAACGGAATCCTCTACCTGGACCTCTCTGTTGAAATATTTTCCGACGGTGACTGTGTTGCCGATCATGACGATGCCGTCAAAACGGACGCCGTAGCCTCTGTCCTTGCCCATGCCGGAGGCGATGCCTGCGGCAGTCGCGCTGCGGGTGCAGCCATAGGATTCGCCGACGAGATATTTTGGGGAGAGCCAGCGGTCATACCTGTGGCACCAGCTTTCAATGAATGTGAGGATGGATTCCGCATCTTCCTCGATCCCGTAGAAGTCCTTTGCGTGCTCTTCATCGAGAAGGACGCCGTATCCGGTCCCGACAGGGTCGATCATGACGAGGTCAGCTACATCCAGCAGGCAGTCAGGGTTGTCGATCACTTCGTAAGGTCCGAGTGAAGTCGGGCGGTCAACGGGATCCTCGTACTTCACGCGCTTGGTCCCGAAGAAACCAGCATGTACATACATGGAGCAGCTTCCGGGTCCGCCGTTATATCCGAAGATGACAGGACGGTTGGGATTCTTGTCGCTCTTGTTGAAGTAGGAGTATGAGAAAAGGGTTGCGATCGGCTTCCCGGTGTTGTCATAGAACACGTTGTCCTCACACACCGTGTGGTATTTTATCTCTTTTCCGTGCAGTGTGATGGTATGGTCGCTCTCGAACCTTTTGGGCTCGAATGTCGCGGCATCGAATTTCTCTGTCTTGTACATTATGTCGCTCCTTTGTCGGTGATTTACGATCTTTCTCTTGTCGTTCAGAAGATATTGTATATCATTCGGGAACAAACAGAAAGTATATGGACGGGAATGAGGGTAAAAACAGTGAATTGCTGTATAATATCCAGAGGAACGACATGTTCCGGGCAAATAACGCAAACGGAGGTCTCTGTCCTTGAATACAGTACAGGTGCTGCCCGACAATTACAGGGAGATCTGCTCAATAGATCTGCAGAAGAACAAAAGAGAGGCGATCATCGTAAACGTCATCGCCGGGATCATAACGCTGGCCATGTATATCATCATGGAACTGAGGATATCACTGTTCAAGTGGATTGATTCGATGGCAGAGAAAGGACTGCTGGTGCATGCGCTGGCAGCACTGGTTCTTGGAACCGTCATCTACGTGATCCTGCATGAGTTTACTCACGGCATCGCGATGAGATGCATGGGAGGAAAACAGGTAAAGTACGGATTTACCGGAATGTATGCTTTTGCTGGGAGCAGTGAAGATTATTTCCCGAAGAGCCGGTACATCTGCATCGCACTTGCTCCTGTTATCCTCTGGGGGTTGGTCTTTGCAGTCCTGCAGAAGTATCTTGCCGGATGGGAATGGGTCGTCTGGTTCCTACAGATGATGAATGTAGGAGGCGCCGCAGGAGACATCTATGTCACCGTAAAGGTCGCCGGAATGTCAAAAACGATCCTTGTCATGGATACAGGAGTAAACATGACGGTTTACGATGCCTGATACAGGATCAGTCGCTTAGGAAAGTCGGACATATAGAATGGAAGTAGTAAGGCTGCTTGTATGGAAGATCCTCAACATGTTCATCGTGATGGGGATAGGCGCATATCTCTACAAGAAGGAAGTGATCTCCGACAGGACCACTGAGGAGCTCGGTAAACTTCTCATACAGGTCGTGCTGCCGTCCGTTGTGCTCAGTCAGATGTGGACTGAATACAGCGCGGAAAAACAGCAGACGCTGATAAGGTGTTTCTTTCTCGGCGCACTCGCACAGATCCTGGCTGTGGGAGCAGCCTGGATAAGATTCCGAAAAAACGAAGACGCGGCGGCCAGAGGCTGCAGTGCGTTCTCCAATGTGGGTTTTTTCGGGATCCCCGTGATCACTGCGGTGATGGGAGGCGCAGCGGTCTTCTATGTTTCTCCGACGGTGGGAACAGCCAACCTGCTCATGTCAACGCTGCTGGTCGTATGGTTCAGCCGCAGCGCCGATGCGATCAGATTCAAAAGCGTTCTGCTGAATCCGGCGCTGATATCGCTGGTGACCGGCATAGTGCTGTTCTTCCTGAAGGTGCCAAGACCGGCTATAGTCAGCGACGTTCTGTCTACCCTTAATCAACTCAACACTCCTGTCGCACTGCTCCTTTCAGGTGCGTTCCTCGCCAGAAGCGATCTGCTGAAAGCACTCGGGAAGCCTGAGGTATGGAGAGTAACACTGTGGAGACTGGTGCTGATACCTGCAGGGATATTGCTGCTGTTCCGCCTGATCCCCGTTGGGAGCGTTGAGGAAAAGACGGCGATATGGATAAGCCTATCATGCCCGATCGGCATGAACCTGCCGGTATATGCGAGACTGTATGATCCGGACAGTGTCGCTGTATGCGCGGAGGAAGTATGCATAACAACGCTGCTGAGCATTGCGACTCTGCCTCTGGGGCTGCTTGCGGCAAACATGATATTGAGGTCAACTTACTCATGACTAAAGTCACGAGCTTGTACCAGCCCGGTGGTTCTCGGCTGTATGCCTCCCACCTTTGTCTTGATCATTAGACTTTATCCTGTCAGTC
>CACYBC010000081.1 GCA_902772615.1 uncultured Ruminococcus sp. | reverse complement strand
GACGGTAACCTGACGATCACGGACATCAAGGTAAAAGACGAACTGACAGGTGATGAGTGGACTATAAACAGTCTTGCACCTGAAGCCAGCAAGGAATTCACAGCAGAGTACACAGTGACAGAAGCTGACGTCCTCGCAGGCGAGGTAGTCAACGAGGCAACAGGAACAGGCAAGAGCCCCGATCCTGACGAACCCGATGTACCGGTAACGCCCGGTGTGGATCCTGAACCGACAGATGAACCCGATGGCCATCTGACGATCGAAAAGGTGACGACGTCCAAGCCGGCATTCGGTAAAGCCTATATCATTGGCGAGAAGATCACCTACAAGATCACAGTCAAAAACGACGGCAATCTGACGATCACAAACATCAAAGTCAAGGATGAACTGACTGGCGATGAATGGATGATCGAGAGCCTGGCACCTGAAGAGGAAAAAGAGTTCACAGCAGAATACACAGTAACAAAAGCTGATGTTCTCGCAGGTGAAGTTCTGAACGTGGCAACAGCGGAAGGAACGAGCCCCGATCCGGATGAACCCGAAGTACCGGTAACACCCGGTGTGGATCCCGAACCGACAGAAGAATTTGAGTATAAGTTCGTATACGGTATGGGCAATGAGTGGACCAAGGGCAGCAATGTTACAAGCGACTTCCGTGTCGCCCGCAGTATTAGAGATGAAGTCTCCTACGAGCGCTTCACAGGTATCGAGATAGACGGAAAGCTGGTGGATACAGAGAATTACACCACCGCCCCCGGAAGCGTATGGATCTACCTGAAGCCGGCATTCCTTGAGAATCTGACAGAAGGCGAGCATACGATCAAGGCAACCTTTACTGATGGAGAGGCAGAGACCAACTTCTTCGTACTGGCTCAGCCGGAACCGGCACCTCATACAGGTGATAATTCCGATCTGATGTTCTGGAGCTTCATCAATGTTGCCAGCCTGATCTCCGGCGCAATGCTGATCAGGAGACGCAAAAAGGAAGACGATGATTGCGAAGATTCTGAGTGAGTCTTTCAACAGCATCGGCGAATATCAAAGAGTAGCTGCGACAAAAGTAGTGGTTTCATGAAATTGAACAGCTGACGAAAATGAACAAGTCCCTGTCTGTTTCCAGGCAGGGACTTTTCACTATTTATTGACAATTCAAAATACTTATTGTAAACTACTGGCTGTTGCTTTTCCGAATAGTAAGAGATGTTAACGGTTCAGAAGGATACTTGTATCCATTTCTGACGGGAACATCTCTTTTTTGTTACTTGAAAACAGAACAGCAGACCACACCGGTCCAGCCCGGGGGAAGCATGCGGAGATCCGCGAGAGCGGGGAGCGTGCCAACGGGTCAAAGTGATCTGCGCATGTACTATTTGGAAAGGAGCAACGATAAACTATGTCATTCAGAGCAACCATAGCGGTCTATTACGGAAACAAGGCAGCTGACATAAGGTATTACAGGAACTGGGACACCCTCAATCTTCTGTTCGAGGCGTTCGCAACAGCTGCAGTTGCAGGCGAGTGTGTAGGATGGAGAGCCTACCGAATCAGGATCAGAGAAGCACTGGGGCAGGATACAGACAATTATTCGGATGAAGAGGAAGACGAGATAATCAGTTTCTACGAAGATGCCTCTGAGTATCCCATCGTAGTCGACGTGGCAGCGAGAAGGATATACCTTCAGGGGAGCAAAAGGGACGACCGTTACACTAAAGCATTCGACCGCATAGACGAAAAAATGAACGTCACGGAACTGCTCAGCGGAAGCGGAGTGAGGTACTCGAGGAAGATGCTGGAATCTTTCAGGGAAACGGTCACAAGCGACAGTGAGTGCGGGGAGATGATCTCCAAAACAATGGCCAGCATACTGAAAGGAATGGATAAAGGAGAAGCAGTCTGAACCGCGAAAGTGGCACAGACTGCTTTCCAGGAAGTATAATGGTAGACAGAATATAAAAGACGAGAGGTACTGAAAAATGAGCGTAAACAGGGAACTGCTGGACTTTATAAAGAACTCTCCCACAGCCTTTCAAGCGGTAGCAGCGGCAGAGGATGCCCTTAAAAAGAAGGGCTTCACTGAGCTCAGAGAGAGCGATAAGTGGATCCTCGAGAAAACCGGAAAATACTACACCAAGAAGAACGGATCCTCACTGATCGCGTTTGAGATCCCGCAGGGAGACTTCAGCGGATTCATGATGTCCGCCGCGCATGGAGACAACCCGTCTTTCAAGATAAAGGAGAACGCGGAGCAGAAGAACGACGTATATGTGAGGCTCTCAACGGAATCCTACGGCGGCGGCATCTATTCCACCTGGCTGGACAGGCCTCTGTCTGTAGCGGGCAGGATCATAGTCCGCGACGGGAAAGGATTCTCCGCAAAGTTGGTGGACATGGAGAGGCCCGTGGCGGTCATCCCCAATCTCTGCATTCACTTCAACAGGGATGCAAACACGGGACTCAATCTGAACCCAGCGGTGGACATGGTCCCTCTGTTCAAAGATGCAGGAGAAGGCAAGTCTTTCAGAGAGATGATCGCGGACAAGGCAGGAGTAAAGGAAGAAGATATCCTCTCCACGGATCTGTTCCTCTACAATCCCCAGGAAGGTATCGAGTGGAGCGATTACATCTCGTCACCGAGACTTGATGACCTGCAGAGCGCATTTGCGCTTCTCAGGGGATTCATCAAATCAAAACCTTCCAAGGCTGTCAAGGTATACTGCCTGTTCGACAATGAGGAAGTCGGCAGCGGGACCAAGCAAGGCGCTGCGTCTACCTTCCTCAGCGACGTGCTGGAGAGGATAGCGGACTGCTTCGGGCTGACAAAGGAGGAGCGCATCAGGAAACTGGCCTGCAGTTTCCTGGTGTCCTGCGACAACGGCCACGCGGTGCATCCGAACCATCCCGAGGTCAGCGATCCCAACCATTCGCCCAAGATGAACAGAGGAGTAGTCATCAAATACAACGCCTCACAGCGCTATACCACGGATGCCGTGTCCGCGGCGATGTTCAAGCTCGTCTGCGAACAGGCTAAAGTGCCGGTGCAGATGTTCTTCAACAGAGCGGACATCAGGGGCGGCGGAACACTGGGCAACATCTCCACCACACAGGTATCGGTGAATACCGTGGACATCGGACTTGCGCAGCTGGCGATGCACTCCAGCTTCGAGACTGCGGGAGCCAGGGATACCGAGTATCTGGTCAAGGCCATCACCGCATATTACGGAAAACAGTTCATCCAGACGGAGAACGGATATACTCTTGAGTGAATTGTAATCATTTGCGGTTGACACACCGCGGCT
>CACYBC010000080.1 GCA_902772615.1 uncultured Ruminococcus sp. | reverse complement strand
TTTTATTGAGCCAATTAACGTCCTTTTTGGAGGTGCCCAGGATCAGCTTCCAGAGGACCTTGCAGCATCCGGCAAGCGTGCTGAGCGTCGCTCCGATGATGAACAGAGGACTGCCGAACTTCGACGCAGTCATTATTATGCTTGCCCCGAAGAGCAGCACCGGCACCGCGTCCACCAGCGCAAGAGACAGTGTGAAGCCTTCCATGTCATACTCCTTTTATCCCGCATCATGCGGATGTATATGCTGATTCTATCACTTTGATGCCTGAAGTGTCATATGCGGACAACAGACCCGGTTGGACAACTCAGATGCATGATGGCATAATCTGAATAGACAATGTCCATTAATTCTGTCGGGAGAAGATAAATGGCAAACAAGGAACTGATGGCGAAGCGCGTGCAGCTCTTCCGGGACGCAGAGAACTTCAGGAAGACGGAGAGGATACCGCATTTCGCCAACGTGGTCACATGGAAGGTCTTCGACGCGGGGCATACCCTCGACGAGGCGATGACCAACTTCGATGTGATGGAGGAGTGCGTGCTGCACTTCCTGGACAACTACCCCATAGACGCGATACTGGACGTGGGCATCCGCAACCAGTTCAACGTCACGGAGGCGTTCGGGGAGGGCGGCTATTATTATTACGACAAGGAGGTCGTGGGCATCCACGACCACGCCCACTGCACGGTGGATACGCTGCAGGAGTACATGGACGACCCGGTAAAGTACGCCTGGGAGAAGATCCTGCCGGAGAAATACGGCGACAGCTGGGCAAAGAAGGACAAAGCGGTCTGGAAGAGGACCTTCAGGGAGTACATGAAGTACATCATGTTCATCCTGCACATGTCCGGCGTCATGAAGAAGTACTCGCTGCCTGGGCTGTCTCCGAACAACCCCATGAAGGGCTCGGTGGTGCCCGCGGTGGAGTCGCTCATGAGCGACCTTCTCGGCATCCAGCAGCTGTCCATAGCCATGCGCCGCAGCCCCGAAAAGCTGGACGCTTTCATCGAGAGATGGGAGCAGGACCGCATGGAGCCCATCTACGAGAAGATCAGGGCGTCCGGGGGACCCGATTACAAGTACTGCTTCGACTCATCGGTGCTGATCCTCGCCCACAACGTCATGAACACCAGGCAGTTCGAGCGCTTCTACTGGCCGTATCTCAAGAAGCTGCTGGACACCTACGCGGAGAAGGGCATGAACATAAGGCTGTTCACAGAGGGAAGCATCCTGCGCTTCGCGGATTACTTCAAAGACTACCCGAAGGGACTTCTGACCTTCCACCTGGAGCAGGACGACCCGTTCGAGTTCAGGCAGGCGCTGCCCAACGTGGCGATCATGGGAGGCATGACCACCGACCTTCTCTCGAACGGCACGCCGGACGAGTGCGTGGCCTACGCTAAGAGGCTCTGCGACGAGCTCGGAAGGGAAGGCGGGTTCATCTTCAGCGAGAACAAGATGCTGTCCTACCGCAACGACGCGAAGGCGGAGAACATGAAGGCGGTCTGCGAGTTCGTGGACTCATACAGGATGTAGGAGGAAAAAGAGATGAAAAAGGATTATACGAGCTATCCGGAAGGATACAGGCGCCTCATGAAGGACATCATCCCGTTCTACATGCGTCCCGTAAAGGACATGCTGATGAGACTGCTGCTGACGATACTCACGGACGGCTGATGAAAAGCAACGGATAAAAGGCAGACCCGGGCTCCAACAGCCCGGGCCTGCTTATGTATGGAGATGTCCCGCGGGAGCTTTTCCCCGCGGACATGACTCTGGAAGATCATTTCGTGATCTTCAGGATCTTCTCGCTGATGCGCTCGGAGACCGAAGCTGCGGCCAATGAGAGCACGATGACGAGACAGCGTTCTGCTTTTTTCCTGTTCACTCCTCAGCTCCTGTTTACCGTATGACCGTGACGAGCCATCCTACCAGAGCGGCTGGGATCAGCGCGAAGAAGATGCCTGGAAAGAGCATTCCCTTGAGGTGAAACCATTTCTGGTGATAGGCGCCGTCCATGTGTTCGGTGCCTTCCAGACGGAACATGGGCAGGTTGGCGAACAGGACCCAGTCCAGGAAGAAGGTGTCATACAAGCCTATCCAGATCATCAGAGCAAACGCTGCGGTGAAGCCCTGCCGGAAGGTCGCTGCTCCTGCGAGCAGCGAGCAGCCCAGAAGGATCGCTGTGAACAGCAGCACACCGGCTGCTTTAGTTAGGATCACTTTGTTCGACCTGTATGAAACGTCGACACGTTCATGTGTTTTGAAGTACTCCTCCTGTATGTCGGGTGGATAGTTGTGTATTGCCGCTGCTGTATATTTCTTTTCACCGCGGTACGCCGTAAAAACAGTGACAGTGAACAGCGCTGCGAATGCCAGAGCTTCCGCTGTCAGTATCATCAGATCCATTTTTTATCTCCTTTATTTCCTGCAGCAGAAGCAGCCCATCCCCTCGACGGAAGCAACGCTGACCTTCTCATACATCCCGGACAGTCTCTCCCTGAGGCTTTCCTCCGTCTCAAAGGGCGGGGTAAAGAATCCCTTGGGAACATACAGCTTGTCTATGAACCAGTCGGTCCTTCTGCAGCCGCCGCGGATGTAGAAGCATCCGCAGAAGATGCCGCCCTTCCTGAGCACGCGGAAGGTCTCGCTGTAGGCGGCCTCCTTGTCCGGAAAGGCGTGGAAGCCGTTCAGTGACAGCACGGTATCGAAATGCCCGTCCGGGAAGGGGAGCGCTCCCAC
>CACYBC010000079.1 GCA_902772615.1 uncultured Ruminococcus sp. | reverse complement strand
GGGGACTTTTATCGCGCCGAAGAACGGTGTGGTCCTGATCAGACGCGGACGCTCCGGATCGAAGGCCTCCTCCATGAGGACCATCGTTACCAGGTCCTGAGCGGTATCAAGAATAAATGTCTTGTTAATGAGACCCTTGCCGGACTCGGGAGCGATGTGCACGAGGTATGTCAGCTCGTCGCCCTTGAGGCACTCATAAGTCTCGAAGACGTACTGTCCGCCTTTTTCCGCGATCTGTACGGTCTCGCCGTCAACGAAATACAGGGACAGTTCATCGCCGCAGTCCATGATCAGATGGAAGTGTCTGCCTGCGAGCTCGTAATTCGGGGCGATCCTGTACTGGCTGAGTCCCGTAAACTTTCTTTCTGCCAAGGTTAGGCTCCTCCTTTTATCATTTGTGCGCCGGCTTCGGGAGCGCGGCGCCTGTGTTCTGTCTGTATTTTAACACACCGGAACACGGATATGTCCCGGCGTGCGTGAGCTCAGCGGCCTGAGAGCGAGCGCCATATCAGGAATGCCGCAGCGCACTGCAGTATCAGTATGGCAGGCAGTCCTATGCGGAAAGAGAGATGCTTCGTCTTGTGCCGGAAAAGGAACATTCCCGCGATTGATCCGATGCTTCCCCCGGCGGCAGCCAGAAGGAACAGAGTCCTTTCCGGAATGCGCCATCTGTCACGGGATGCCCTGAACTTATCAAGTCCCATGCATATGAAAGAAATTATGTTGATGAACAAAAGGTAATAGAACAGGTATCTCATATGAGCTCCGAAAGAATGGAATTTGAGACCAGGAAACCGTCCCGGGTCAGTCTGACATGACCTTCCGAGACCTCCGCGAGCCCGGCGTCGCGGCACTTCCCGATGAAGGAGAGCTGCTCAGCGCTTAACCGTACACCGTATCTCCCGGAGAGTATGGCCGTGTCCAGACCTGAAGAGGTCCTCAGGGATGTGATGATGTATTCCTCCGCATCCACGGTCCCTTCATCCCGCATGAGCGCCAGGGGATCCGTGACGGGACCTCCGCGGAATGCGAAGATGAAACGTCCGATGTCCGGCTCAAAAGAGTACCTGCGGACGGAATCGCTCATGTGCGCACCGGGCCCGAAGCCCAGCCACTGCCCGCACTGCCAGTATTTGAGGTTGTGCCGGCTCTCGTATCCGGGCACGGCGAAATTGCTGATCTCGTACTGTCTGTATCCGCTCTCATCCATCACCCGGCAGAACCTTCTGTAGCACTCGGCCTGCACGTCGTCGTCCGGGATGCCGGGGACTCCGTCCGCGAAAGGAGTGCCTTCGCATATGCGCAACAGGTATGAGGATACATGCTGCACCTCCAGTTCCGCCGCGGCAAGAGCGTCCGCCTCCGCGATCGCGGGCGTCTCATAAGGTATGCCCAGCATGAGATCCACGCTTATATTGTCAAACCCTGCTTCTCTTGCGTCGCGCACCGCTGCCTTGGCTTCTTCCGCGCTGTGCAGACGTCCCAGCGACCGCAGAGTCTCATCCTGAAAGCTCTGGCATCCGACAGACAGCCGGTTGATGCCCGCCTCGATGAAGCCGCGGAACTTCGCGGTGTCAGCCGTGGCCGGGTTGCACTCCATGGTAACTTCCGCGCCGCTGCTGATATCGAACTGCCGGCGGAGCAGAGCCATGATGTCCGCGATCTCGCGCGGATCGAGAAGAGAAGGAGTTCCGCCGCCGAAATATACGGTATCGGCTTCAACGCGGCCAAAGGAGAGGATCTGGTTCTTCAGCGCAGACAGGTAATCCCTCCTGAGATCCTCGTCCGATGACACGGAATAGAAATCGCAGTAGGGGCATTTCCTTATACAAAAGGGTATGTGGATATAGATCCCGTACATGTCTGCACTCCTTTTTTAAAAGTATAGCACACTGCACCTCAGTGCGTTCCGGACGAGGAAACGCAGTGCCTAAGCGCTTCAGCCGGCGTTAACAAAGATTTTTCAGGATTCGTGTTGACATTTCACCATGATGGTGTATTATGTATTTGTTAGCACTCGATAGGTAAGAGTGCCAGTTGAAACGGGCAGGAGGTCACGATGGATATCAGCAGCAGAAAACAGTTGATCCTGACTAAGATAGTGGCCCTGCACACCAGTTCCGGAGATCCGGTGGGATCTCACCTTCTTCAGGAATACCTGGACAATATCACGGTATCCACCGCGACGCTGCGCAATGAGATGGCGCAGCTCACGGCGATGGGTTTCCTGCAGCAGCCTCACACATCTGCCGGCAGAGTGCCGACGGAAATGGGCTATAGATACTTCCTGAACAACCTCATGAGGCCGGCGGCTCCGAGCACGAGGGAGAGGAAGAGCATCGCAGATGAGATATCGGTGATGGACTCTGATCCGGACAAGGCTGCTGAGACGGCAGCTTCTTCTCTGGCAAGGCTTTACGGACTTGGCGCGATCACCACTACCCCGGTAGGAGCAGAGAGCCAGATGAGCTATTACGAGCTCGTCAAGATAGGAAGATACAACACCGCGGTGATGGGAGTCACCAATCTCGGCGCGATAAAGAGCAGCGTATGCAGGACTCAGGAAGAGCTCTCCGCAGAAGAGCTTTCATCCATACAGCTCGCGCTTAACTCGGTGCTCAGATTCGTGTCGGCAGCTGATGTAAGCAAGGACACGCTGGAGAGGGCAGCGGGAATGGCGGTCACGGGACACGCGGCAGCGGCAAGATCGGTGATCGATACCGCAGCTGAACTGCTTAAGAGTTCCGGAGAGGTGAGGATCTTCAAGGCGGGACAGAGGAACCTGCTGAAGTTCTGGGAGCTGTCCGACAAGGTGGAACAGGTGGTAAGACTGTTCGAAGAGACGGACGGACTTGCAAAACTGCTCTCCAGAGACGGAGATATAGACTGTTATGTAGGATCGGAACTGGGAGAGGCATTCGATTCTCTCAGCATGGTGATCGGAAGATACAGGGTCGCCGGAGGCGGCCACGGAGGACTAGCGATAGTAGGACCTGTCCGTATGGATTACACCAGGATAATACCCGGACTGAGGACCTTCTGCAGTCTGATGAGTGAAAAACTGGTAGACAGATAAAGAGGAGCAGATATGCTGGCAGAAGAAGAGAAAGTAGAAAAAGAGACCTGCGAGACACCGCAGGCTGAGCCGGAAGAGAACAGGGAAGCGGAGGAGAAGGAGAGTTCGCACGCCTCCAGGAAAGAGAGAAGGAAAAAGACCGATCTCCGTATCGAGGAACTGGAGAAAGAGAAGGAAGAGCTGGAGAAGAAAAACGCAGAGCTCTCGGACAAGTTCCTCAGGAAGGTCGCCGAATTCGACAACTACCGCAAAAGGACAGACAGGGAGAAGATGGAGAGCGTGTCTCTCGGAGTGGCTTCGGCGCTGGAAAACATACTTCCCGTTTTCGATTCTCTGGCGCTGGCTGCGCAGACTGAATGCAGCGACGAGACATACAAGAAGGGCGTCGACATGACGCTGCAGAGCTTCCGCAGCGGACTTGAGAAGCTCGGAGTAAAGGAGATAGAAGCTCTGGGACAGCCCTTCGATCCGAAATTCCACAACGCCGTCATGTCGGAGAGCGTGGAAGGAGTCCAGAGCGGCACGGTAACGAAGGTGCTGCAGAGGGGCTTCATGCAGGGCGACAAGGTGATACGCTACGCGATGGTCGCAGTCGCCGAATAAAAGAGACAGATCAGGCCGCAAAGGCCACTGATATATACAAAGCAATTACATCAAAAAGGAGATAAAGAAGATATGGCTAAGATCATAGGAATAGACCTCGGCACCACAAACTCTTGTGTTGCGGTCGTGGAAAACGGGGAGCCGGTAGTCATCCCCAACGCGGAAGGAAGCCGCACGACTCCTTCGGTAGTCGCATTCTCCAAAGAGGGAGAGCGTATCGTAGGACAGGTCGCAAAGCGCCAGGCTATCACAAACCCTGACAGGACAGTCAGTTCCATCAAGAGAGAGATGGGCTCGAACTACAAGGTAACGGTAGACGGAAAGGATTACACTCCTCAGCAGATCTCCGCAATGATCCTGGGCAAACTCAAGCAGGAAGCGGAAGCATATCTGGGCGAGAAGGTCACTGATGCCGTCATTACGGTCCCCGCATACTTCAATGACGCCCAGCGTCAGGCCACTAAGGACGCAGGAACCATCGCCGGACTCAACGTCCGCAGGATCATCAATGAGCCTACAGCCGCAGCTCTTGCATACGGCGTGGACAAGGAAGAGAGCCAGAAGGTCATGGTATACGACCTGGGCGGCGGCACCTTCGATGTATCCATCATCGATATGGGCGACGGAGTACAGGAAGTGCTCGCAACGGCCGGCAACAACCGCCTCGGCGGCGATGACTTCGATCAGAGGATCATCGACTGGATGGCGGACGCGTTCAAGAAAGAGAACGGCGTGGATCTGAGAAACGACAAGATGGCTCTGCAGAGGCTCAAGGAAGCCGCTGAGAAGGCAAAGATCGAACTCTCCGGCATGACCCAGACCGCCATCAACCTGCCGTTCATCACAGCGGACGCAAACGGCCCGAAGCATCTCGACATGACCCTGACAAGGGCAAAGTTCGATGAGCTCACCGCGGACCTGGTCGACAAGACCACTGGCCCTGTGCGTCAGGCCCTCAAGGACGCAGGGCTGCAGCCCGGCGACCTCGACAAGGTCCTTCTGGTCGGCGGTTCCACAAGGATCCCCGCAGTCCAGGAAGCTGTAAAGAAGATCATAGGCAAGGAAGCCTTCAAGGGCATCAACCCCGATGAGTGCGTTGCCATCGGCGCGGCCATCCAGGGCGGCGTCCTCAACAAGGAGATCAACGACATAGTGCTGCTGGATGTCACGCCTCTGTCACTCGGTATCGAGACTGAGGGCGGCATCAACACAAAGATCATAGACAGGAACACCACCATCCCGACCCAGAAGAGCCAGATATTCTCCACGGCTGCCGACGGACAGACCTCAGTTGAGATCCATGTCCTGCAGGGCGAGAGAGACTTCGCAAAGGACAACAAGACCCTCGGACTCTTCAGACTCGACGGCATCGCTCCGGCACCCAGAGGGATCCCGCAGATCGAGGTCACATTCAACATCGATGCCAACGGCATCGTGCATGTTGCCGCAAAGGATCTAGGAACCGGCAAGGAGACCAACATCACCATCCAGTCAAGCTCCAACATGAGCAAGGATGATATCGACAAAGCTGTCAAGGACGCCGAGCAGTATGCGGAGAGCGACAAGAAGCGCCGTGAGGAAGTAGAGAACAAGAACGCCGCGGACAGCGTGGCATACCAGGCCGAGAAGATGGTCAAGGACATGGGCGACAAGATCGAGCAGGCTGACGCCGACGAGATCAGAAGCAAGGTCGAAGACCTGCGCAGCGCCATCAATGCCAATGATCAGGATGCCATCAGGACTAAGCGCGAGGCTCTTGAGCAGAAGGTCTACGAGGTGAGCAGCAAGATCTATCAGGCTACTCAGCAGACCGGCGGCGATCCCGGACAGGGACAGGGCGGATATACCGAGACCAGCGGTAACAACGGCGGAGCCTACACAGATGCCAGCTACACCGAAGTTCCCGACGATAACAACTAAAAAACCAGCTTGGAGCAGGGCGGGCGGACGGCTTTATTGCCGTCCGCAGGCCTGTAGATAAAAGGAAATGGCAGAAAAGAGAGATTACTACGAGGTACTGGGCATAAACCGCAATGCCAGCGCG
>CACYBC010000078.1 GCA_902772615.1 uncultured Ruminococcus sp. | reverse complement strand
GGAGTCAAGGTCATCAATGTGTCAATAGAGAACATAGACTTCACGGATGCCTTCACCGACGCCGTAGAGGCCAAGCAGGTCGCTGAGCAGCAGAAGCTCAAGGCTGCCATCGAGCAGGATCAGCTGACTCTGGAAGCTGAGGCTGAGGCAAAGAGGGCTATCCTCAAGGCTGAATCGGATCTGGAGGTCGCCAAAATGGAGGCGGAATCCAATGAGGTTCTCAGCGCGTCCTTCTCGGACAAACTGCTTGAGTATTACTACATCCAGAGGTGGGACGGAAAACTTCCGGAAGTGGTGAGCGACACATCGGTAGTGCCGATCCTCAACGACAGAGGAGAGACGACCGACTGATCAGCGGATGCTGAGTCCTAAGCGAATATATACAGGCGGTCTGCGGGATACGTCCCGCAGACCGCCTGCTTTCAGTGGTATACTTATATAGCTGATCAAATTGATACCGGGAGGATCGCATTGGCTGACGGCAGGCAGGAAAAAACAGTCATCCGCGGAACGGTGGAGGACGTGATATTCCGCAGTCCCGACTCGGACTACGCAGTCATAGAAGTTGACTGCGAAGGCGAGCTCATAACTGCAGTGGGGGAACTTGCCTCGGTGAGCGAGGGCGAGGAGATCACTGCGTTCGGACAGTTCGTCAGCCACCCTACATACGGCAGCCAGTTCAGATGCGACGGGTGTCAGATCACCCTGCCCACCACTTCCGCCGCCATTCTCAAGTTCCTGTCCGGCAGAGCAATACAGGGCATCGGACAGGTGATAGCCAGAAGGCTGGTGGAGGCCTTCGGGGACAGCACCCTGGAGGTGATGGCTAAGGAACCGGAGAGACTGGAGAAGATCAAAGGACTTACCCGCAAGAAGTCCCAGGAGATCAGTTCTGAGGTCTCACGGATATTCGGACTTACCGAGACGGTCCGTAATCTCAGCGCTCTCGGGCTGAGCACCGGGGATTCGCTGCTTCTGTACAATGCGTTCGGATATGATGCCGCGTCGCTGGTCTCGGATAACCCGTACATGCTGTGTGAGTATCCTGTATATAAAGAATTTACTGCTGCGGACCGGCTGGCGGAGGATCTCAGCATACCTGAGTCCGACTTCAGAAGGATCAGGGCTGCGCTCATTAATACTCTCAGGCACAATCTCGGAAACGGTCACACCTGCCTTCCGACCGAGAGACTCATTGACGTGACGGCGAACTATATATCGGTCAACAGAGATGACGTGGAGATCGAACTGTACCGCAGCGCAGAGGAGGGGGTCTTCTGCCAGCTCAAAGCAGATGAAGGGGACATGACCTTCCTCAGGGATCTTTATGAAGCGGAAAACTATATAGCCGAAAGGCTCAGAGGACTGGTCTCGACCAGATACTTCGCCGATGATGATGCCGCAGAGAGGATAGACAGGTTCCAGAAGAAGACCGGCATAGAATACGAGCCGCAGCAGAGGGAGGCCATAATGGCTGCGCTGTCTTCCGGGGCAGTCGTTATCACCGGAGGCCCCGGTACCGGTAAGACGACCACCGTCAACGCTATCCTGGCGCTCTGCGAAGAGAGGGGAGACAGAGTGGCGCTCTGTGCGCCTACCGGAAGAGCCGCGAAGAGGATGACTGAGCTCACGGGAAAAGAAGCCAGGACAATACACAGACTGCTGGAGGTGGGCTACGGTTCGAGAGAGAAAATAAGATTCATCCACAACGAGGAGAATCCGCTGAGATATGATGTGGTTATAATAGACGAGATGTCCATGGTGGACAGTCAGCTGTTCTGCAGTCTGCTCAAGGGACTCAAGCCCTGGTGCAGGCTGGTGCTGGTGGGCGACGATCACCAGCTGCCCAGTGTAGGCGCTGGAAATGTACTCAAGGACATCATAGCCAGCGGTGTCTGCGAGACAATAGAACTGGAGAAGATATTCCGTCAGGCGGCGGAGAGCCTCATAGTCGTTAACGCCCACGCGATAGTGGAGGGCAGCGCGCCGGATCTCAAGCGCAGGGACAAGGATTTCTTTTTCCTGGACACTGAAAAGGAGAACATGCCTGAGCTCATAACCGATCTGGTGTTCAGGAGGCTGCCTAAGAGCTACGGACTGGATCCCCTTGACGATATTCAGGTGATAACGCCCTCAAGGCTCGGTCTTTCGGGAACGGGCACGCTCAATGAAAATCTGCGCGACAGACTGAATCCGGCGTCGCCGGATAAGAGAGAGGTCAAGACCGGGGCTGCGACCATAAGGGAAGGCGACAAGGTCATGCAGACCAGGAACAACTATGATATCGAATGGACCAGGGACGACGGGGAAGAGGGAGTAGGCGTCTTCAACGGGGACATCGGGATCGTCAGCGAAGTGGATGCCAGGAACGGCATGATCAGCATACGTTTCGATGACCGCACGGCGCGGTATGACCTGGATCAGGCGAGACAGCTGGAAGAAGCCTACGCCATAACGGTGCACAAGAGCCAGGGCAGTGAGTTTCCGGCGGTGATACTGGCTGTGGGCGACACTCCCAGGAAGCTCTGCTACAGGAACCTCCTGTACACGGCGGTGACCAGAGCGAGGAGCCTGCTGATAATCGCAGGAAGCGAGGATATCATATCGCTTATGGTAAACAACGACAGGAAGATGTTCCGCTATACGGGACTGACCGAACTGCTGAGAAAGCAGGACTGAACGGTAAGTTGTTATGATGACGTGAAAAGGGAGTCGGGACCGCTGGTCCGGACTCCCTTTCTGTAATATTTCAGAGGGTTGTTATTTCCAATTTTACCCTTATGATGTAATATTGTTTTAGATAATATAGCTAAAGAGAGAGGAGTGAGTTTCTTTGTTTATCAAGAAATTGTACAACGACATCGACACCATAGTCGATGAATCAATGGCAGGCGCCAGACTTATGGCACAGCCGGATGCAGATAAGTACAGCAGAGTCATACCCGGGACAAGGATCACTGTCAGATCTGACAAGTATAAGAAGCCCAAGGGACTCGTAAAGATCGCCGGAGGCGGCGGAGCGGGACATGAGGGCCCTCCTGGGGTCATGTGCAGACCCGGCGGATCCGACTGCTCGGTGCGCGGAGACATTTTCGCGGCGCCTTCCGGAATGCAGCTCTTCCGCGGCATTCAGGAGATCTATGACGGAAGCCCGATCTTCATGAACGTTCCTCATCATGCGGGCGACGTTCTGAACGCCAAGCTCTGCAAGCAGCTCTGCGAAGCCCACGGCATGACAGAGATCTATCAGTACAGCGGATACAACGACGTCGGTTCAGCCCCCAAGGAGAGGGAGACCGAGCGCCGTTCCATGGGCGGCGGCCTCAACTGCACCGGCATCATGGCTGAGTGCGGCGAGAGCATCCAGGAGATCCTCCGCATGGCTGACAAGTGCAACTCGCGCCAGAGGTCATTTGGCGTCGGCATCAGGCCCGCCATCCATCCCACATCCGGACTTCTCATCATGGGCGACATGCCGGAGGATGAGATCGAGATGGGCATCGGAATGCACGGCGAATCCAGCGGCAACCGCATCAAGCTGCCCCGCAGCCGCGAACTTGCCCAGATGATCGCCAAGATCCTTCTTGACGATATGCCTGTCGCTTCCGGTGAGGACATCGTGCTGAGCCTCAACGGACTGGGCGGAATGACCTGGACCGAGCTGGATATCTTCTACAAGGATCTGTATGAGTTCCTGGTATATGACTGCGGCCTCAACATCTGGAGACACAACGTCCGCAACTCCGGAACTCAGGAGCTCGGCGGATTCATAGTCGCCATCGGACATCCGGACGATGAGATCAAAAAGTGGATGACCACACGCATCCCGAAGGGACTCTATCCGGAAGACTGATCACAGATAACAGAAGCCGGTCATCTTTTCCGGATGACCGGCTGAAACCGTATATAAGGAGATAATAAAATGCTCAGAGAAGTAACAGTAGAGAACGGAAGACTGCTGGGAATACCCGCGGCGGATCCCCGGATCACTGCGTTCAAAGGCATCCCTTATGCGGCGCCTCCCGTCGGACCTCTCCGCTGGAAGGCACCACAGCCCGCCGCGGATTGGGAAGGAGTCAGGGACTGCTCGAGGTTTGCGCCGATATCCATGCAGGAGACGCCGGGACTCAATCCCGACGACATATATACAAAAGAGTGGCACGTCGACTCACAGATCCCCATCAGTGAGGACAGCCTTTATCTGAATGTCTGGACACCTGCAAAATCAGTTGACGAGAAACTGCCGGTAATGATCTGGATCTACGGCGGCGCATTCAACAACGGATATACCGCGGAGATGGAATTCGACGGCGAGCGCATCGCCAGACGCGGAGTGATCCTGGTCTCGATCGCATACAGGCTGAATGTGTTCGCATGGCTGGCTCATCCTGAGCTGACCGCTGAGGATCCAGACGGGCCCAACGGGAACTTCGGGTTCCTGGACCAGAGAGCGGCGTTCCAGTGGGTCAAGAGGAACATCGCCGCGTTCGGCGGGGATCCCGACAACGTAACTGTGTTCGGACAGTCCGCGGGAGCCGGAAGCATACTGGCCCATCTGGTCTCAAAGAGGTCTGCGGGGCTTTTCAACAGATGCATCGTTATGTCGGGCGGAGGCATCCGCGAAGGCAAGAGCAGGCCTAACAATACCAGGGAGGAACAGGAAGCCATCGGCGTAAAGTTCCAGAAGTTCCTGGGATGCGAGAACTTCGCGCAGATGCGCGAGATCCCGGCTGAAGAGCTGATGAAGAAAGCTCTTGAGTTCATGAGACTGCCGGATTCCCCGAGATTCCCGTTCACCCACTTCACCGACGGCTGGTTCCTGGACACCGACTGGACCGAAGCGCAGCTGAAGAATGAGCGCCAGATG
>CACYBC010000077.1 GCA_902772615.1 uncultured Ruminococcus sp. | reverse complement strand
GCAGCAGGCATAGCCCGTCCTCAGCGCGCAGCGGACAGTTGCCGAGCCAGTCGTGGTTCAGCACCGCATATCTTTCGGGCGAGGCGTCTCTGGGTATGTAGAAAGCCCTGGAGATCCTTCTCTGGATCTCTTCCGTAGTGCTTATGCTGAGAATGTCGAAGTATTCCTTCTGTGAGATCGCAACATCCCAGCCTTCGCAGCAGCTGCTGCGGCATTCCCCGCATTTGCAGGAGAACTGTTCATAGAAATCAGGGACGAGAAACTGTGTCAGATCGTATTCCATCGGTTTATTGAGATAACGTGTTGAAAACAATGGAATAATTATATATTTCTGATTTTTCCCAGTTCAATATCCAGGATGATTACAGATTTTTACAACGAAAAGGCACCGCAGCCCATGCTGCGGTGCCATGTCCGTATGCTATTTCCGTTCAGTTTTTCTCCAGCCTGAAGGCCATGGGATAGACTCCTATCGCCATAAAGGAAGACACGCAGTATCTCACGGTCCTAAGCAGCAGCACCGCGTATCCTTCCGGCGCAGCGAGTCCGAAGGCCCCTTTGAGCAGCATACTGACCGCGAGGAACACCGCCGTTCCGCCCAGGGTCCTGGACAGGATCCTTGCAGCGGAGGAAGTGTTCTCAAACTTCACATGCTTCTTCTCGAACATCATTCCGGCGAATCCGCCCGTGAGGACGCCGTAACCGGTGAAGTAATCCTCCGTCCTGCAGTAGAACAGCCCGGCTGAGAACAGTACGATGATGCCCAGCAGGACAGTTTTCCTGCTCCTTTCGCTGCGCATCAGGACGGAATTCAGCAGGATCACTGCCGTCCCGATGGCTGCGCCGGCCAGTACGTCTGTCGGGAAATGGACTCCGAGGCAGACTCTGGAGATGCATATGAGCGCGATGAGCAGGATGCATACTGCCTTCACCGCTTTGTTCCGCGGCGACTGTGCGAGGGTCCCGTAGGCTGCCGCCGAACCGCACGCATGGCCGCTCGGGAAAGAGTATCCCTGGAGAGCTATGTCGTACATGTCGCCTTCCCTGGCAGGCTTTATGCACCTGATACCGGGGATCACGAAGTAAGGTCTGTAGCGCAGGAAGAGATTCTTGATCAGAGGGCATACGCAGACGGATATCAGGATATTGATGCCCATCCTCTCCCCGAGTTCCTTGTCCAGTCCCCAGTAGATGACCGCGACCAGCACCACCAGCACCGTCTCCTCTCCGAAGAGAGTGATGAACGACATCAGCGCTGCCGCGAATGGCCCCATATGGGACTGGAGCATGAGCATGATCACGCTCTCCCAGGCGAAATAGAATTCCGAGACTGCCATCAGATCTTGATGATCTCCACTGATTCTTTATCTGTTATAAGGCTCTCACCCGCTACGATGCAGTACGGAGCCTCAGACGCGAACCTGTCCGTGACATCGGCTATCTGTCTTACATCTTCAGCAGTGATATCCAGCATCTTTCCGCGCTCCTCCACGGCATCATCCCTGGTGAAGCCCGTGAACCAGTCGTTGTCGGCGCTCGCTCCCATCTCCAGCGGAGACATGAGCGGGTCAAGGTCAGCGATCGCGGAGATGATGAATCCGTCGAGCTTCTGGCCGGAATCGGCGAGCTGTCTGAGGAATTCACCTATGTTTTTATTGGTCCCGATGCTCTTCTCGGGACTGGGGTCTCTGTATGAGTAAGTCCCCACGGATCCGTTCCTTCTTACTCTGAAGCCGGTGCCGTAGGCTCCGCCCTTGACTCTGACTTCATTCCAGAGGAAACCGTAGGATATCATCGTAGCCGCGACTCTCATGCGGGAATCGTATTCTCCGGCGGAGAATGCCTGAGCGGAATAACCCACGGGAGCTGGTATCACCACAGCCGTCTTCTTCGGAAGTCCCGCGCTGTACGCCGCATACTCAGGGCAGCCGATCCCTTCCGGAATGAGTTCTATCACGGAAGAAGGCGTATGGCCGCTGTCGGAAGTCACGCTTACTGTGAGTCTGGCGCGGCAGACTGCCATCGACAGTGTGTCCTTTACAAGATCAAGATAACTGCCGTACAGGCTGTCAAAGTCCTCCGCGAACGTCTTTATCCATCTGAGCATGGAGATCCCGCCCAGGAGCTCGGAGGCTGCAAAGCAGGAGTTCTCACCCGAAAGCGCCACGAGGCTGGCCAGAGAGTGTCCGCTGGTCACTGGATACTGCTTGAGAGCTTCGCTGCGCTGGTTGATCAGGTTCCTGACAGCGGTCGCATCACTGAAATCAGTGCATGTGATGATGTGCACAGCGAGCTTCTCCGCCTGCTCTGCCAGATCCTTAAGGCAGCTGAATCTCACAGTCAGGTACGGCACGCACTTGTCATAGTCATTGCCGTAGCTGCGCGGTTCAACAGACACCGAGAACCTGCCGAGCGTGTTCTTCATCTCGCGCTGCAGTTCCGTTACGGAGTATCTGTCCGTAGGCAGGTTGGTGAACATGCCCGTGGCTGAACTGAATCTGGTCAGAGATGTCCCGTCCAGGTCGGTCAGTCTGAAATACAGCGTCTCGTGGATTATGCCGTTGGTGTTTATGTCGTGTGACAGGACGGTGACTCCCCCGGTCTCTGAGACAGCGGTCTCAGTGTAGGAGGGTTCCCTGTCTATCTCGCTGATGTCGAGC
This sequence comes from uncultured Ruminococcus sp., assembly GCA_902772615.1. GTDB lineage: Bacteria > Bacillota > Clostridia > Oscillospirales > Ruminococcaceae > RUG11783. The sequence continues at coordinate 3,721 of CACYBC010000077.1, read as the reverse complement.
ACCGGTATGGTCGCGGACTGCTCGGGAGTATCGGGCGTGGACTGCCATTTCAGCAGATCCTCGTTCAGTTTCCTGTTGTCAGCCTTGTCATCCTCTGTCCAGTCCGCGGTGGCTTCTTCTATCCTGCGTCTCTCGGATTCCTGAAGATCCCTTGTGACATCTTTGGACGGGCGGGAGATAAGTAGCGCGGATCCTTCGGGATCGGCGATATACTCTTTCAGCAGCTCCTCAAAGCCGCCGTTCTCCACCATACCGCGCAGCGTGTCGAAGAGTCCCGAGTGATCGATGTACATAAGAGGATCCCCACCGTACAGCCAGCTGTTGAAGGACTCGATGCATCTCATTAGAGCCTGAGGTTCGCTGACATCCTTTGTCTGATACTCATAGTGATTGATAGCAGCGTAGAGGTCTCTCTTGTCAAGGCCTTCCTCAGCGAGTCTGGCCGCGGTGTCCCTCATGAGAGCGACCACGTTCTCCTCTTCCCCGTCCTTTACGTTCTGGAAATATGCGGCGATGAAAGGCAGCGCTATGAGGTTGTCGGCATCGAGGCTGAACTCCTGCGCCAGACCGGATGAGATTATCGCCTTCTTGAGGGGAGAATCGTTGGTCCCCGCAATCACGGACGAAAGGATGCTCAGAGCGGCAAGCCTGTCCCTGTCCTGCCAGGTCCCGATGACCTTCGCGACGCTGACTCTCGTCCTGTTTGCTGTGTCTTCGTCATCGCCGACGGAGAAACGATCCTCCATCCTGACAGGGACGGGAACATCCAGCGGTATCTCGTCCGCGGGAGCTCTTTTCTCGAATCTCGAGAGATAGCTGTCGATAAGTTCCAGTGTCTCGTCGAGCGGTACGGCTCCGTCCAGGAAGATCCTGGAGTTGGAGGGGCTGTAGTATTTCCTGTATGTATCGCAGTACTGCTCATATGTAAGATCGGTAATATGCTCGGGGTCTCCGCCCGAGTTGTAGGCATAGCAAGTATCTGGAAGGAGAGCTCTCTGCAGATCGTATCCCACTACCCTGTCTGCGCTGCTCATGGCGCCTTTCATCTCGTTGAAGACGACGCCGTTGAAGGAGAACTCGCCGTTCTCCTGCGCGATATGCCAGCCTTCCTGATAGAAGATGTTGGGGTTTTTAAGCAGATTCGGAGCAAATACCGCGTCCAGATACACGCCGGTCAGATTGAGGAAATCCTGCTTGTTGCGGCTGGATACCGGATATATGGTCTTGTCGTCGAAGGTGATCGCGTTGAGGAACGTGTTCATGGAAGACTTGAGCAGATCCACGAAGGGCTCCTTGACGGGATACTTCTCGGACCCGTTGAGGGCCGAGTGCTCCAGGATATGGAAAACGCCTGTGCTGTTCTCCGGAGTCGTCTTGAAACCTATGCAGAACAGTTTGTTCTCCGCGCCGTTCTCTACCCAGACCAGCTTTGCCCCGGTCTTTTCGTGGATCATCTCCACGAAGAATCCCTTGAGCTCATCGACATGTCTTATGGATGTGACTCTGAATCCGTGGATGAGATCCCCGTTCTCCACGGAGCTCTTCCTGTCGCGCTCCTTGTAATAGAGCATGCAGTGGCAGTAGCCCTCGAAATCCGGATCGGCGATCTGGTCGCGGAACTCCTGGCACATGCACTTGTATTCCTCCTTGATCTCCACCCTGCAGGGGCAGTAACCGCCCTTGGCTGCGAGACCTTCTCTGATCGTCCTTACGACATCTTCATTTTCGTTCAGTCTGATCTTAGGCATGTTTCCTCCGATATGGTCATCAAAACTTATGCTTTAAATATTCTCACAGCAGGAATATCCCGTTCCTGCTGCATATCTCTCTCGTATGATCGTCCCACACTCCGGCGTGGACCTCGCCTATGTGCGCGCACTGCATCATCACCAGGCACAGTCTGCTCTGTCCTATGCCGCCTCCTATGCTCAGGGGCAGCTCGCCGTCAAGGAGCATCCTGTGGAAAGGAAGAGCGCTGCGCTCCTCGCAGCCGGATTCCCTGAGCTGTCTTCTCATGGATTCCTCATCCACCCTTATCCCCATGGATGAGAGCTCGACTTCCCTGCCCAGGATGCTGTCCCAGCAGAGTATGTCTCCGTTGAGGTCCCAGTCATCGTAGTCTGGCGCCCTGTTTCCGTGCTTCTTTCCGCTCCTCAGCTTTTTCCCTATGCCGGAGATGAAAGCGCTGGGATGTTCCTTTACGAACCTGTACTCTCTCTCCTCCGGCTCTATGTCAGGCCACATGTCCTCCAGTTCCTGGCTCGATACGAAAGAGACGTCTCTCGAGATGGACGGCGTCAGCTGCGGAAACTCACCTGCCAGCTCCTCCTCGGTATCCGCGATGGCGTTCATTATCCTTGTGACAGTGTCGTACAGATAGTCCAGATTCCGCTCTTCTCTTGTTATGACCTTCTCCCAGTCCCACTGGTCCACGTACACCGAATGCAGGTTATCCAGCTCCGGTTCGTCCCTGCGGACGGCGTTCATGTCGGTGTAAAGCCCTGTACCGGTCCGGAAGCCGTACTCCTTAAGAGCCAGTCTCTTCCACTTTGCGAGAGAATGCACTATCTGGCAGTTTATCCCGCCTGCGGCCGGCACGTCGAATCCCACTGGGCGCTCCACTCCGTTCAGGTCGTCGTTGAGACCGCTGTCCTGAGTAACGAACAGAGGCGCTGATACGCGCTTTAGATTCAGCCGGGAAGACAGATTCCTCTGAAAACTGTCCTTTATTGTCACGATAGCCTGCTGGGTCTCGTAGACCGAGAGTTTTGAAGTGTATCCCTGAGGGAGAATCGTAGGCATTTTGCTGAAAGAATATCCTTTCTAAAAAACGGTCATGTCATTTTATCATGAATGAATGAAGATATCAAAACCGCTCAGCGTTCTGATCATTTTATGAGATATTTATCGATGTCGGCTATACTGATAGCAACTGCACCGGAATCATCGGAAAGAGCCACGACATCCATGATGTAGCGGAACTTTCTGAGGTCAGCAGTGCATTCGAAGGATATCAGTATGCTTCCCGAGGGCTCGCTGCGGACATCTTTTATCGCTTTTGCGATCAGCTCGGCGGCGGTACGCTTCGCGTCTTCTCCGCTCAGGAGCTGGGATATTATCGATATCAGGTCGGAACTGCCTGACCCGCTTTTGGTCAGCTTCCCTGCAGCTTTTGCGAATTCCCCTTCCAGTTTATAGAAAGTGAGCTCATCCTTCTTCGTGTCGAGATATGCCCTCACATCAAGAGCCCGGGCAAGTCCCGCAGAGATGGAGTCCGATCTCTCCTGCGCTTCAGTCAGCGCGCTGCGGACCTCCTCACGCACGAGCCTTTCCAGATTCTTAAGGCCTATCGTGATCCAGTGTCCGTCCTTTGATGCCTTGTTGAACCTGACTATGGTCTGATAATGAACGTCTTCCGGGGAATCGATCCTGTAGCTTATGGTCAGCTGCCGGTCCGGATCGAATCTCTTCAGAAGATTGCTCTTCTTCATGAAGTCCATGTAACGCTTTCTGTCATCGGGATGCACGAAACTGTCGGCATATCTCTTTATGTTCTTGTCAAAACTTAGACCGCGCTCGGGCTTGAAATCAGCGAACGGTCCGATGGCTTTGGTGATCACGAAGATGCTGGATTCCAGATTTACCAGCGCGACTGCCTCGTACTCATATGAGAGCTGGCTTATCAGTCCCTCCGTCAGTCTTGCCTTCAGATAATCCTGAT
>CACYBC010000076.1 GCA_902772615.1 uncultured Ruminococcus sp. | reverse complement strand
CACTGTCTGTAAGCGGCATCATGCAGTCTGCAGCGGTCTGCTTTAACTTTTCCAGTACCTATCAGATCAGAAACATAATTGCAGGCATAGGTATAAGCGGACATAGTCTCGCGCAGAAGTACAGACTGTTCATCATCCGGGAATATGCGCAGTTTGGCAGTGCGGGTCTGCAGCAACAGGAAACACCTCCTTATGATAGGCTCTCACAGATACATTCTATCAAGGACATTGTCCCTAAAAGCGGACAATGGGAAGTGTTTCAATCCCGAAAACTGTTTTATTATTCTTCACTAAAAAGGATAGTATTGGAGGCAGGCGGTCCTCCCACGACTGAAGTCACGGGTCTACGCGCCTGATTTAGAATGAAGAATGTGAATATTAGATTGACTGAGGTCACTGAAGAGAACTGGCTGGAAGTAGCTTCACTGTCCGTGGAAGAAGAACAGAAGAGTTTCGTCGCTCCGGCCCAGGGGATCCTGGCAAGAGGTTATGTCTACCGCAATTGCGGCGGCAGGGTGTACGTGATAGAGGCAAACGGGATCGTCGTGGGCACAGCTCTTGTGAGAGAGTTCACGGAGGAACCTCTTGGGTATGACCTCCAGCAGTTCATGATAGACCGCAGGTATCAGAGGAAAGGTTACGGCACCCGAGCATTGGAACTTATACTGGACGAACTGAGAAAGGAAGGCCGATACGATCACGTAGAGGTCTGTGTCAAAAAGGATGACGCGGCAGCTGTCCGGCTCTACCTGAGATCAGGGTTCAGGGATTCTGGATATGCCGACAAAGAAGTGCCGGACGCGGTCAACCTGATTTGCAGACTGTATGGCTGATGCAGCGATCATCAGACGGTATAACAATAAGTTGAAAGAGAAAGGAGAGAACAGAATATGCCTTATGTGCTCTGTTGTCTGTGCGTTGTCCTCGCAGGAGCGTTCCTGCATATCGAAAGCAGAAAAAGATATGTCCAGGCAGTGTTCCTCAAGGGCCTTGCGTCGCTCTGTTTTGTAGGCATAGGGCTGCTTTGCAGTCCGGGGACGCACGCCGCTAAGCTGATAGTCTGCGGGCTCATCATCGGATGTGTGGCGGATGTGCTGCTGAACCTGCGCATGGTGTTCAGCGAGAAGGGACAGCTCATATTCCTGATAGGGATACTGGTGTTCCTTTCAGGTCACATTCTGTATCTTGCCGCGGTCATGGGAATGTCTTCCAGCCTGGCTGTCTGTATTGCTGCTGGAATAGTCCTGACGGCGCTGCTTATGATCTGGATCTTCAGAAAGATCACTGCCGGGAAGGCATTCAAGATATTCGGTATCGTGTATATAGGAGCCATCATGCTTCTCAACTGCATCGCGGTCGGTAATCTGGTCACAGATCCGTCTGCCTTTAACGCGGTGTTCGCTGCCGGAGCAGCGCTGTTCCTGATAAGCGATATCGTTCTTATCCTCAACACATTCGGAGGAGATTTCAGGCAAAGTCTGAGGAACACCAACATAGGTCTTTATTATGCAGGGCAGCTCCTCATAGCCTTTAGTCTGCTTCTGATCTGAGACTTAAGGGCGGAAAAAGAAAGGATGTTACAATTAAGCTAAGCGGACGGAAAATGTCCGATTTTGTGTTACTATTGTAATAGGAGAAAACGCCTGAAGAGGAGAGATCAATGAATCAGACAAATTACAAAAAAACGAGATACAATGTGCCGTTTATCGCGCAGCGAGCGGACCCTTACATCATGCAGGAAGACGGCATGTATTACTTCACCGCGTCTGTGCCGGCTTATGACTGTATAGTGCTGAGAAGAGCGTCTTCACTGGAAGGGCTTAAGGACGCGCCGGAGACAGAGATCTGGCACTGCCATGACAGCGGGATAATGAGCAAACACATCTGGGCGCCGGAGCTGCATCACATTGACGGCAGGTGGTATGTATACTTCGCTGCAGGGGAGAAGGATGACATCTGGAACATAAGGCCTTGGGTGCTGCGCTGTGAAGGCGACGATCCTCTTGCAGGGCCCTGGACAGAGTGCGGGAACCTCAAAAGGGTGGATGACGATGAGTTCAGCTTCACTGATTTCTCACTGGACATGACTACTTTCGTCAACAACGGCATCAGGTACTGCGTCTGGGCGGAGAAGGTAAGTGTCGGACGGAAGATCAGCAACCTCTACATAGCCAGAATGGAGGATGCTCTCACATTAAGTACTCCCCAGATGCTCCTTACCGCACCCACCTATGACTGGGAAAGGCACGGATTCTGGGTCAATGAAGGACCGGCATTCATAAGAGAGGGAGACAAAGTATTCCTCACATATTCCGCCAGCGACACCAGTCCGGCATACTGCATGGGAATGCTCTGGGCAGATGCGGATGCGGATCTGATGGACATTTCTGTCTGGCATAAGATGAACTGCCCGGTGTTCGGGACTGACAGGGAAAGAGGTCTTCTGGGACCCGGACATAACAGTTTCTTCCGCGATCCGGAAGGAAACGCATACATGGCATATCACGCAAGGAATTATGACGAGATAGAAGGAGATCCGCTGTACGATCCCAACCGACATACCTATGTGATGAGACTGGAGTTCGAAAACGGGATGCCGGTGTTCAGCACCGACAATCAGCTGTTTATATAAATTAGAGAAACCCCGGCCTTCCGTGAACGGAGCTTATGTTTAGAAAGCCCGCTGTCAGGGAGGTCCTTCGGCCGGTGCGGCCGTCTGGTGAAAGGAGGTACGACTCACCATGAAATATGTATGCCCGATCTGCGGCTATGTCTACGACGATTCCGCAGGTCAAACATGGGACGAACTGACAGATGACTGGAAATGTCCTCTTTGCGGAGCCCCGAAAGCAGTTTTCCGCCCGGAAGGCGGACAGGAACAGAGAGCAGAGGTGGTTTCAGCTCCTGCTGAGCAGGATGAAATGAGATCCCTGTCGGCTGCTGAGCTGAGCGCTGTATGTTCCAGTCTCGCAAAAGGATGCGAGAAACAGTACCGGCCGGACCAGGCGGAGGCGTTCAGAAGGATAGCTCAGTGGCTCAGGAGCAGAACAGGACAGATCCCTGATGCGTCCTTCGGGAAGATCCTTGAGAAAGTTGAACAGGACATCAGCAGGTATTATCCCGAAGCTGATTCCGCAGCCTCCGGATGCGGAGACCGCGGAGCTCTGCGCAGTCTCACATGGAGCAGCAAAGTGACGCTCATGCTGCAGTCACTGCTTACCCGGTTCGGGGAAGGAAAAGAAGAACTGTCCGATGACACCGGTGTTTATGTGTGTACGGTGTGCGGCTTTGTCTATGTAGGCGACAGCCTGCCGGATGTCTGTCCGGTCTGCAAGGTGCCGAACAGCAAGTTCGAGAAGATCGGAGGGTGAGATCATGGGCGAAAGATATGCAGTAAGAAACGTCAGGTTATGTGAAAAAGACTGCCTGTGTCTGTTCGTGTGTCCCACCGGAGCGACAGATACAGAGAACAGCGTGATCGATATCGACAAGTGCATCGGATGCGGCGCCTGCGCGGATGCATGCCCCGCAAGAGCCATAAGCATGGTGCCGAGAGAGTATCCGGTCCAGCAGAGGAAAGAGGACTCCGTCATTGCGGCTTTGCGCAGGCTCGCTGATTCCAAGGCGGAACAGGAGATCATGGCGGCAGGAATTCCGGGACCGCTGTCGAAGGCTATAGAAAGATCCTCCAGGATAATGCGCGAGGATCTTTTGAGAGAGGCAGGCTATATGCTGCCTCAGAGCGGAAACTCGAACAGACTGCTGAGGATGCTGGAGAAGGAATATGCCGGGAAGCCCGGGTTCCCTGCTGAAGATGTCCGGTTCCTGCTTGATACATTAAAATTCAACGAAGAAACAGAAGACGAAAAGGAGAACAAGATGGAAGTCTGGAAATGCTCGGTGTGCGGTTATGTCCATGAAGGACCAATGAGCGATGATTTCGTATGTCCCCGCTGCAAACAGCCGGCATCGGTTTTCGTAAAGGTAGAGCCGGAAGTTCCGGAAGAGCCGAAGTCTAATCCGTATGCGGGAACGCAGACGGAAAAGAACCTCGAGGCAGCTTTTGCCGGAGAATCCCAGGCGAGGAACAAGTATACATACTTCGCTTCTAAGGCTAAAGCCGAGGGATACGAACAGATAGCGGCGCTGTTCCTTAAAACTGCCGACAATGAGAAAGAACATGCAAAGATGTGGTTCAAGGAACTCAATGGCATCGGAAGCACGGCCGAGAACCTGGCTGCGGCAGCTGACGGAGAAAACTTCGAGTGGACCGACATGTATGAAGGATTTGCCAGGACCGCGGAAGAAGAAGGCTTCCCTGCCGTTGCTGCAAAGTTCCGCATGGTCGGCGCGATCGAAAAGCATCATGAGGAACGTTATCGCGCATTGCTAAAGAACGTAGAGACTGCGGAAGTGTTCAGAAAGAGCGAGGTAAAGATCTGGGAATGCCGCAACTGCGGACACATAGTGGTCGGCACGCAGGCACCGGAGATCTGCCCGGTATGCGCACACCCGCAAAGCTACTTCGAAGTCAATTCAGAGAACTACTGATCGGATATCAATAAAGAAGCCCGTACAAGGTGTACGGGCTTCTTTGTCACACGCTTTATTACAGATCGTATAATTTGCTGAATTTGTCCGTAAGGTAATCCGTAAAGAACTTTGCTGTAAAGTCGCGGCCGCAGATTGACGGGACAACATCGCCGGGCTTGATCAGGCTGCCGAAACGATACAGTTTTTCAGTCAGCCAGGCAAGTATGGGCTTCATGTCGTCAGCGGCGACCAAGGAACTGAAATCGAGGTCTTTCTTCATGGTGTCAAGGATCTGAGCGCTGTAAGCTGTGCCCAAAGCGTATGTCGGGAAATACCCGAAGCTGCCGCTGCTCCAGTGGATGTCCTGAAGGACGCCTCTGGAATAGTCAGGCACGTCAACGCCGAGATAGTCTTTATACAGACCGTTCCATGCGTCGGGAAGGTCGCGGGATGTCAGTTCGCCTGAGAACAGCTTCTTTTCAAGTTCATATCTCACCATTATGTGCATGGGATATGTCAGCTCGTCGGCCTCAGTGCGGATCAGACCGGGTTCCGCCTTGTTGATGCAGCGGTAGAAGTCATCCGCGTTTCTGCCTGCTGTCTGTTCGGGGAAGAGTTCGCGGAATCTCGGCCAGAGCCAGTCGGTGAATTCCCTGGAGCGTCCGACATAATTCTCCCAGAAGCGGCTCTGGCTTTCATGTACAGCCATCGACGTTCCGCCCTTGAGGCAGTTGTAATCGTATGCAGGATTAACGTGCAGTTCATAGTTTGCATGACCGCCCTCGTGGATCACGCTGTAGACAGATGCGATGGGAAGGAACTCATAGTAATGGGTAGTGATCCTGACATCCTGTGATGTGGGACCTCCGGTAAATGGATGTTCCGTCTCTGTTATCGTACAGTGATTGCGGTCCAGACAGAATGCATCCATCAGTATCTGAGAGAGTTTTCTCTGCTGTTCTATGGGATAGGAGACCTTCAGCCAGGAATCATCAGGCTGGCCGGCAGCATTGACCTTGGCGATCAGGGGGACAAGTGTCGCCCTCAGCTCATCAAAGAACCTGTCATAATAATCTCTGGAAGTGCCTTCTTCGAAAGCGTCGAGAGCTGCATCAAACGGGTCCATATCGGGACGGGTGATCTCATATATATGTTTCCTTGCTTCCACCAGCCTGTCTATATACGGACCGAAAGAAGCGTAGTCGTTTGCAGCTTTCGCCTTGTGCCACACATACTGTGACTCGCTGAGAAGCTTTGTGAGTTCCGCATACTCATCTGCAGGGATGGCTCTCATGTCAGCAAGTTCCTTGCGAAGCAGTTCACTGCGCCGATAGTATTCGGACCCGGCCTCGTCCTTGTTGTCATATATCGTATTAACTGTTTCCCACAGGTCCTCGGATGTCATGAGCTCATGGCTGCGCGCCGACAGGATGCCGAGAGCGACACCTCTGCCTTCCTGAGTCTCAGGCGGTGCAGCGGTACGCGCATCCAGGCCGATGGATGACATTGCATAGCGGTAAGCAAACAGTTCACGCTCAAGGAGATCCAGCTGCTTTTTTGCATTGTTGATATCCATATGTGTTTCCTCCGTTAATTATTTGAAATGATTATATTTGCACCGGACCAAAAACTCAACGAAGGCCGGTTCACTATACAAAAACAAACAAGTTTGCTATACTTTTAAATGCAAATCATGTCTGTATAAGGAGATATAGATGGATATTAAAGAACTGAAAGAGGTCTGCCGGCAGGTCAGGATCGACATCATCAATGAAGTCACAGAAGCCGCCAGCGGACATCCCGGCGGAAGCCTTTCCGCTGTGGAGATGCTCGTCGCCCTCTATTTCAAGGTGATGAACATCGACCCCAAGGATCCTCATAAGGCTGACAGAGACAGATTCGTACTGAGCAAGGGCCATGCAGCCCCCGGACTTTACGCTGTCCTCGCTGAGAGGGGATACTTCGACAAGGAAGAGCTCCACACTCTCAGAAAACTCGGATCAAGGCTTCAGGGACATCCGGATCCCAGAAAGCTTCCCGGAATCGATGCAGCTACAGGTTCTCTCGGACAGGGGATCAGCATCGCTGTGGGAATGGCGCTCGGCGCAAAGCTTTCCGGCAACGGAGCGAAGGTCTATACCATGGTCGGCGACGGCGAAATGCAGGAAGGCATGGTATGGGAGGCAGCTATGGCTGCAGCCAACTACAAGCTGGATAACTTCACCGTATTCGTAGACAACAACGGACTGCAGATCAGCGGCAAGAATGACGATGTCATGAGCCTCGGCAATATCCATGCCAAGTATGAAGCATTCGGATTTGATGTGATCGAAGTCGAAGACGGAAACGATATCGAGCAGGTACTGGCGGCAATCGCAGTTCCCTTTACGCCCGGTAAGCCCAAGTGCATCATTGCCCATACAGTCAAGGGCAAGGGTGTCTCATTCATGGAGAACTCTGTTGGCTGGCACGGCACGGCGCCGAAGGAAGATCAGCGTCAGGCCGCATTGAAAGAGCTGGAGGGCTAAGAAGATGAGTGAAAAGAAAGCTACACGTAACGCTTACGGCGAAGCGCTGGTGGAACTCGGAAAGATCAACGACAAGATCGTCGTCCTGGACGCTGACCTTGCGCCTTCCGTAATGACCAACGGATTCGCAAAAGAATTCCCCGACAGATATTTCAACACCGGCATAGCGGAAGCCAACATGGTCGACATGTCAGCCGGTCTCAGCACGATGGGGTACATCCCCTTCTGCAGCACCTTCGCGATCTTCGGAGCAGGCCGCGTTTATGAGATGGTACGCAACAGCGTTGCCTATCCTCAGTTCAACGTCAAACTCGGCATGACCCATGCAGGGATCACTGTTGGTGAGGACGGAAGCAGCCATCAGTCCATCGAGGACATCGCGCTGATGAGAGTCATCCCCAACATGACGGTAATCGTGCCCTGCGACGCGAACGAGGCAAAGAAAGCCACATTCGCGGCAGCAGAGATGAACGGCCCCGTATATCTGAGATTCGCCCGTCCCTCTTCCTTCGTCTTTGAAGAGGATATGCCCTTCGAGATCGGCAAGGCAAACGTCCTTCGCGACGGAGATGACGGAGTCATCTTCGCTTGCGGACTCATGGTAAAGCCTGCTGTCGATGCAGCCGATGCGCTCAAGGAGCAGGGAAAGAATATCTCAGTGGTGAACATCCATACGATCAAGCCTCTTGACACAGAGACCATCCTGAAATATGCCACAAGATGCAAGAAAGTCCTCACCATCGAGGAGCACAGCGTCATCGGCGGACTTGGCGATGCAGTCGCGTCCACGATCATCGGACACGGCGACTTCACCTTCAGAAAGCTCGGCGTACAGGATCTCTTCGGACAGTCCGGAACACCCAACCAGCTTCTCGAAGTCTACGGCATCTCTGATGCTCAGATCCTTGAAGCGGCAAAGGAAATGTTCTGATCCTTTTAGATCAATAACGAAGCAGCGGGAGCGCTCGCTCCCGCTGCTTGTCTTTTGAAAGGGGAAACTTCAGTGAAAAAAGTCATTGAATGGATAAGGACAGAGTTTTTTTCCAGAGAGACGCTGATATACCTAATCACAGGGCTGATCAGCACGGCGATCAACTGGACTGTTACATATGTGTTCAACAACTATCTGCATTTAGGCTACTGGGTGACCAGCGGTGCGGCGTTCGTCTGCTCTCTGATCTTCACCTATTTTGCCAACAAGAAGTACACTTTCAAAAACACTGAATCCATGGGCAAGGTCCTTCCAAAGTACCTGGCAGAGGTGCTGATATGTTTCGTACTGGCATACGGAGCGGGGAAACCGGTTCTGGACTGGTTCTTCTCGAAAGTCTACACACCGGACCTGAACCCTGACAAGCTGAACACGGTCAAAGGGATACTTGCCAACATCTGCTATATCGGACTCAACTACATAGGACAGAAATTCTTCGTGTTCAGGACCAGAAAGGAAGCCCATGATGAGAAAAGAGATTGAACAGTGGTGGAACACTTTCATTCCGCATATCGGGATGACTCCGCTGGAGTTCATGCAGCGCATGGGAGACAAAGACTTCGATGTGAGAGCTTATGTTACCGATTCGTATGCCGAGCCGATCAAGACGTTCATAGAGAGTTCCCTGATATACGGCGATGACAACTCGCCGGAACGGACCGAATACTGGAAAGAACGCGGGATCGAACGTGTGGTATACGGCGATCCTGAGGATCTGACGTCTAGAACGGTTTATTACCCTTCCGGTATCAGAGGATCGGACGGAAAGCACCCGTTGATCGTATGTGTTTATAATGCCGGATCGACGATGCTCTCGCTGGAGTCGCTGGGGTTCGTTCACATAGCTGCACGCAGCGGTTTCATTGTTCTTGTTCCCAAAGACGGCAATTCGGATGAACATGTTCTGCGGGCTGTTGAAGAAACAGCAGCGGCGTACCCGGTGGATCGGGAGAGGATATTCATTGCGGGACATTCATTCGGAGGAGCAACGGCAGGCTGGCAGGCGGTAAGACATCCGGATGTCTATGCCGGTGCGTGCATCCTAGGTTTCACATATGGCTGCACAGACAATACCGAAGAGGAGATCCAGAAGGCAAAGGAGCTTCGTTTGCCGATGATCAATATATGCGGGACACGTGAGGTCAGCCGCGCGCTGCCGCTCAACGTTGACATCCCCGAATTCGTCGTGCCTCCGAAAGTTGCCGACAATGTAACGCCGCTTCCTCACATGAAGGACATCTGCCTGAACGGAGTGCAGAACTGGAGACGGATCAACGGTACGAAAGAGTATTCCATGGAGGAAGACTGCTCCGATACGCTCAGTATCCCTGAAATGGCGTTCGGACTGCATGCGGACCAGTCTGAGACCCGGGATTATCTGGGACGCAAACACTATGTCTGTGACATGCTCGGAGAAGAAGGACTGCCGATCATCAGATGGGTCGCCGTAGAGGACTGCCCTCACACGATCCCGCCGACAGCGGCTGATCTTGCGTGGGAATTCTTCAGGGATATCCGCAGGGATGCTGTGACCAAAGAGATCCGGTACGATGTCCCGGAGCCTTTCTGGGAGAGCATCAGGGCGGAAGTAAGATACGACCGTATCGGTCCCAAGTACACGGAATTTATGATCCGCCTGAAGGAAGGCTCCGGGAGAATTCCAGTTTCTGCGGAAGATTTTTCCATCTCGGGTTTTTCAGACATGACGCCAGTCAGATATCAGTTTAAGGCACTAAGGGTAGAATCCGTCAGTGAGAAAGAGATGAGGCTCATGGTGCCGGCGGTATCTGCAGACCGATATGTTCCCGTATACGGAGGACGTGGATACAGAGGAGAGATGAGAGTCAGATGTCTGGTCCCCGGATACGAGTTTACAGCTTCTGATATTACCGGTACTGAACTTCCGCAGACCAAAAGGTACCGGAATGGGTATTATACCGGGAGCACAGGGATAACGATCCCGTACTGCTATTATCAGGCTGAGTCACGGGAGAAGCTCCCGCTCATCGTGTATGCCACCGGCTGCCTCGGGGACAACAACGAGGATGACAACGAGCAGATCCTCGGCCCCGGACCGCTGAAGATGGCGTCGGAGGAGTTCCAGAGCCGGTTCCCATGTCATGTGATGGCTCCGTGGTATCCGCTGGGTGGACACCCCGAACAGGGAGAAGCCGGACAGCGCATGCTGGAAGACTATTCCAGGAACCTCACCGAGCTTGTTGAAAATGTGATCCGGGAACTAGGCGCAGATGTCAGCCGGGTATATTTCATCGGAAACGGAGGCGGAGCCATCTACCAGTCACTGAGTCTGGGAGAGCACATCTATGCTGCCGCAGCCATGCTGACGACGATATTCGACTTCTTTAACGACGGAAGCGAGATGAAGTATCTGGACAACCTTTCCGGAATGCCGATCTACATCACTCACGCTTCCAGCGACATGCCGTGCCCGGTCAAACGGTCAAGGATGTCTTATTCCAGGCTGAAGGAACTGGGAAACAGGGAACTGTATTATCACGAGTATACGGACAGGGAACTTGCTGAGTTCGGGATCGATACGGATAATGAAGTGGGATCTCACTATTCTGCTCTGGTGGATTATGCCGGAGACGATATGTTCCGATGGCTGTTCTCCTACAGACGGAAGCTGAACTGAGAATCGCAGATAATCAATGCTGTATGATAAGGAAAGCGGCATGATCTTATGATCATGCCGCTTGACAAAAGCCTGATTTATAACAGAAGGCGAGAATACCCGAGCTTTCAAACATGGGATGAATCGCCCCAACAAACGACTGAACAGTCAATAACTGAACCATTGATAATACTGTACCTTTGTAGTAGAATAACATCAACGAAAGATGATGT
>CACYBC010000075.1 GCA_902772615.1 uncultured Ruminococcus sp. | reverse complement strand
TGACTTCCTCCGCTGCTTATGACAAAGGAGTCAGCGGTACCTATACGGCTATCTTCGTCCGTCAGTTTCCCAATATAGACCTGGAACGTATCTCCGTTCCCATAGTATGCAACGTGTCTGCCTGCCCTCTCCTCCTCCGATATGAACGGGAAAGATCCTCCCTCGTTCATATATGAGGCGATGTCAGACTTTATTCCGTTCATTATGTCGAATACCGCCAGACGGTTTCCTCCGAAGAAATTGTCCAGTATCTTCTCACTGGTCTCCGAGAAAACGCCGGCATGACTAGCTCTGGCCTGACCTTCCCTTGCCAGTGTCTCGATCCTGGAGTAGGCTTCTGAGCCCACATCGTTCTTCGACATCTCGAGGATCCTGCTCACTTCGTCGACTCTGCCGGAAAGTGCTGCCGAGTACGCCCAGGAAGAGTAGATCTTCTCCATCTCCTCAGCAAATCCGCTGCTGTCCTGCGGGTGTATCAGCTTCAGATCCTGAGCCGCAGCGACGGCATCGCTGTACTTTCCTTCATCAGCCAGCACATCTGCTTTGCTGCATGCTTCACTCCAAAGCGAATCAAGCACTTCGGAAGCCTGCAGGGAGTCAGGTCTGATCTCCAGCGCTTTATTATACTCAACCGCTGCGACAGACACATCTCCCTGTGACAGCGCAGCCTCGGCTTTTTTCATATGGCGTGAATAGACATTCCCGGGAAGATTGTGATAATAAACAGCCGCCAGCGAGATGACCAAAGCCAGTGCCAGGACCGCGATCAGGCTGTTTCTCTTCCTTTTCCTCGCTTCTATCGAAGCCGGTTTCTCAGATACCAGCTCATCGGTCCGTATCGGTTTGTCCACAGTCAGTTCTCTGGAATACAGGGCACGCACAACTGCGCTCCTGTTGACGTCCTCTTCAGCCTGTAGTCCTTTTCCTGCCACAGAGCCAGCTTCAGCCGCAGCATCCTGCTGTTCATCATAGGTATCGTCGTCATCATAGTCGTCGAAAACAAACTTCGGAAGTTCAGTCTCAGCGCTTTCTTCCTTTGCGGCAGTTTCCGTTTCATGAATATCTTCCGTCACGCTTTCGGCTGATTCAGACACCGGTTCGGCTGCGGTCGCATCCAAGATCTGCTCAGCAGCGTCTGCGGCATCGACTGTCTGCGGTTCATCGGCTGTTTCAACAGATGTTCCTGCTGCCTGTTCAGCCTCTGCAGACGATTCACCGTTCTCATTCTCCGGCATCACCGTTTCATCCGGGAAATATTCCTCGATCTCTTCCCCAGAGGCAGTCTCCCGGGCCTCAAAAGTGAAATCAGTATGCCCGGCTCCGCTCTCTGTTTCTGCTGATGAAGACTTCTCCAGGTCAGACTGATCGGTCATCCCCACTGCATCAAAAACGAAGATCGGCTTTTCAGGTTCGTTCACCGCCTCTTTTTCTGCCATCAGGTCCCGGTCGGTAACTGCCTGTTCGGGTTCGTCAGATATATCCGCTGCATCAAAATCAAAGTCGAAGTCAGAGTCAAACAGTCCGTCACCTGCCTCTTCCGCCAGCGGCTGCTTCTGAATGAGACTGTCCAGTCCGTAGGCGCCTACTACATCATCCGCATCGAATTCGAAGAAGGACTTGATGGGATCGGCTTCCGCCTGGTCATTATCAGCCGGCTCAACCGGGTCGGGTTCCGGCTGTGTATCGCCATCATCCGCCTCTCCCTCATCGGAAGCAGGAGGATCTATTTCAGATGCTTTCTTCAGTTCATCCTGCACTGACTGGATATCCATGCCCGCCGCGCGTCTGAGTTCCTCCAGCATATTGAACAGTTCTTTTTCTGCATTTGCCACCGGATCCAGAACGCCATCAACACCTGTACGGTCAGGCACGTCCGTCTCGGTTTCCGGAGCAGTTACTTCAATGTCTTCCGCACGCGCTTCTTCAGTATCCGCATTTTCTGCATCCGCTCCAAACGGGACATCATTCTCTACTTGTCCGATCATTTCTTCCGCACTCTCTTTCTTTTCAGGTTCCGGGCAGTCTGCTTCCGCAGGCGCATCGCCGCCAATGGCGTCGGTGCGTACCGGATCATATTTTATATCCGGAAAAACCACGTTAAGTTTTTCGTTTTCTTCAAGATGTGTCGCTATTCTGGTTTTGCATCTGTAGCAGAACTGCGCATCATCAGACAGCACAGCGCCGCATTCCGGACAGTACAGCATATACCGACCTCCTAATGATATATCGGATTGTGATCTGACTATATGATCAGATATCTTTAATTATAATACATGTACGGCACGCCATATTCATGACTTGCCTCCTGGTCCGAATAATACCTTTTCTTGTTGCCGCCTTTATTATAACCCACTAAGTTCAAGTCGGCATCTTCCTTTTCAATGATCTCGACATAACCTTCAACGAACGTTATCGTGTAGGTCTCACCGTCGGTATAAGCTTCTTCTACTTCACCGTCCCAGTCTCCGCCGGACAGCACGCCCTTCATCGTGATACCAGCCCTGTTCTCTGTCATTCCGCCGCTCATCTCGCTGTATTCGCAATATCCGTTGGGTCTGCCGTCTCTCCAGTCACTGGTATACCGGTACAGATATTCATCTTCAGTTCCGAGGCATTCAACATAGTAAGCAGTTGCTTCGCCTTCCGCGATCCCTGTCCGTTCAAGTTTTCCTATCACCACAAATACATCAAACCCGGAGAAGAAGTACCCAAGCTGTTCGCCTTCTTTATGTCCGAAAATAAAAGGAGCATTTCCGCCAAGATCTATATACCGGTCGGCCAATTCCGCAAGTGACGGGATCTCCGTAAACACTTCAGATATGTTTCCCTCTCGGTCGAGCAAGATGATCTCTTCAGCTTTTTCATTCAGCATCCTGAGGATCCGGTAATACTCCTCTGCTCTGGAAGCTTCCTGCCGCACCTGCTCTATCTCTTCGCCGGAAAGATCTTCGGAAGCATCTGAAAGCAGTTTTCTGATCCCCTCAGCGTCATTTGATTCCGCCATGGCGCATACCCACTGTTTATAGATGACCGCTATCGCAGAGCGGTTCATCACAGAGCGTTCCGGATCTATCTGAGGAAGCTTTCTGGCCTGCAGCAGAGCATCCTTGAAACTGCCTCTGTCAGCAAGCTCCATGATCTCATCAAGCGCTCTGCTCCAGATACCGTATAAAGCCTCCTCTGCTTCTTCCGAACCGGGCATCAGTTCAAGCGCTTTACGGTAGAACTCTGCCGCAAGAACGGTCTCCTGCTCATTGAGATATCCGGCAGCTGCCTTCATAAGTCTTTTATATCTGTTATTGGGGAGATTATAATAACAGAGGAAAAAGATCAGCGATGCAGCGGCAAGCAACGCAATTATAACTGCTACAGTTCTTCCTGCCGTTCCGGAACTGCGAGATCCGGCGTCAGACTTAACGGCATCAAACGCTTTGATGTGTTCAGGCGCATTACATGAACCCTGCTGATCTGTACTGTTCAGCGGCAAATCTTCTGCGGCCTCATTCAGACATGTCGCCGGAGCATCGGTGATCTGATCTTCATCTTCTCTGTAATCCATCTCAGACTCCTGTCTGTTTTCCCTTTTTTATCAATTATTATATATCAATTCCCTTTTTCAGGGTATTTTACTTAAGAAAGAAGATATTTATGACCAGTGAATTCTCAAAAGAGATCCTCATCG
Organism: uncultured Ruminococcus sp.; assembly: GCA_902772615.1. Taxonomy (GTDB): domain Bacteria; phylum Bacillota; class Clostridia; order Oscillospirales; family Ruminococcaceae; genus RUG11783. Next base: position 1,670 of record CACYBC010000075.1, on the reverse strand, counting down.
TTCCCAGTATGTGCGACAGCACCGGAAGGCTGGGCATCCCGGATACGGCAGCCCTTTTCATGGATATCGCCGCAGAGCATTCAAACATCCTGGGCATCGGTCAGAAGGTCCTCGGCGCACAAGGAGGATTCTGGCTCACGGTTAAAACGATGCTCCGTTTCTGCAGGAGGCCGGAATTCGGGGAAAGCGTCCGGCTGACTACCTGGCCGGAGATCCCCGACAGGAGGAAATGTCTGAGAGATTATGAGATCACCGCGAACGGTGAGACGCTCTGCTGCGGGAAGACCGAATGGGCGATACTCGATATATCTTCCGGAAGGCTCAGGCATGTCGATTCCGTATATCCTGCCGATCTGGAGCTTACAGACAGGTGTTCCATGAGCGAGGCCTTCACCCGCTTTGAAGATGATCCCGCTGAAGGCGAACTTCTCGGAAGGTACCTCGTGCGGTCAACGGACATAGATCTGGGAGGTCACATGAACAACGTCGCATACCTAAGGGCCTTTGCTTCTCTGTTCTCTTCCTCGGATTGGAACTCCGCGAACATCCGGTTTATGGAGATCTGGTACCGTGCCCAGTGTTTCGAAGGTGAGGAACTGTCTGTTTACCACAGAAAGAACGATGATTTCATCGAGGTCTCCTTCATCAAGCCCGACGGCAACTGTGCGCTTGAACTGAGATACTCGTGATCGCAATACATTAAAACCTATTCTTCAGTTTCAGGCAAAGCCGTGCCGTATGACGCACGGCTTTTTCTGTGGGCAACTTGTACACTTTGACAGCAGTTCTCAGTATAAGATGCTGATTTTGCATTCCCGATACCTGTCTTCCGCAGAACGCTCATCTTTTTGTTTTATAATCAATTCAGTAACAGACGACCGATCACAGAAAGGACATTAAGACATGCTGCGAGTAGTAAAGACAGAAAACGGCCTGGTCCGCGGGATCCCCGCCGCAGATCCCCGCGTCACCGCGTTCAAAGGCATTCCTTTCGCAAAGCCTCCCGTAGGAGATCTGAGATGGAAGGCTCCCCAGCCGGCAGATAACTGGGAAGGCGAACGCGAATGCTATACCTTTTCACCAATTAATATGCAGACTCCTCCGGGTCTGGATCCGACGAACATCTACGCGAGAGAATGGAACGTTGACCCGACTATAGAAATGAGCGAGGACAGCCTTTATCTCAACGTCTGGACAAATGCAAAGACCGGCGACGAGAAGATGCCCGTCATGGTCTGGTTTTTCGGCGGAGGATTCACGGCCGGGAACACGGCAGAGATGGAATTTGACGGCGAGCGCATCGCCAGAAGAGGAGTCATTCTGGTCTCTGTTCAGTACAGGCTCGGCGTATTCGGATTCCTTGCACATCCCGAACTTATGGCGGAGTCTCCCGGAGAGCCCGTCGGCAACTATGGTCTTCTGGACCAGAGAGCCGGTGTACAGTGGGTGATCCGCAACATCGAAGCCTTTGGCGGTGACCCGAAGAACATTACCATTTTCGGACAGTCCGCAGGTGCCGGGTCCACCCTGTGCCAGGTCGGATCCCCCATGAACGAAGGACTGTTCCAGAGGGCTATATTCGAGAGCGGCGGCGGTCTTCGCACATACGGCCAGGGAGGCGGCTGCATACCTCTCGAAAAAGCTCTGAGCAACGGTGAGGATTTCTTCAG
>CACYBC010000074.1 GCA_902772615.1 uncultured Ruminococcus sp. | reverse complement strand
ATCCTAAGATCTCGCCTGCTGTCACATAGAGCATCATCAGTGCGAGAGGCATGTCGAGTCCGTAGCCGTACTTGAGGATGATCGGCACGATGATGCCGTTGGATACGACCGCAGGGATCGGGACCAGCCAGCGGTTCTTTCTCAGAAGATATCCACCTACAGCTCCGATAAGAGTAGCTATGCTTCCGAAGACGATGTCAAGCACTATGGCTCCGCCCAGAAGGTTGCCGAGGATGCAGCCGATGAAAAGACCCGGTATGGCTGCCGGAGTGAACAGAGGAAGGATGGTGAGCATCTCAGCTATCCTTATCTGTCCCACGTTGAAGGATATCGGCGCAAAGACGACGGTGAGAACTACGTATATGGCCGCTATGACGGCGCTCCAGGTGATGAATCTTGCAGTCTTCTTGTTGGAAGTCATTGAATGGGCTCCGATCGAATTTATTTTGACACGCGACGACTATTAAACCACATTGAAGGTCCTGTCTGCAACCTCAGAGAGGAAATTTATCAGCCTCTGAGGCGCATCTGACAGATCGTCAAGTCCGTTGTCGCCAAGCTCGATAAGAGGCTTGTTGGTGCCGTGATAGTCGCTTCCGGCGGTGACGAAGAGGTCATACCTGTCCGCGTATTCCAGCATGGTCCTGGTCAGTCTGGGCGTAAAGCCGTTATAGAATGCTTCCGCTCCCATAAGCCCCATGCCCTTGAGCTTAGCCATGCGCTGCTCCATCTCGTCTCCGATGATGAGCTGGTCCCCGTCCCCGAAGAAGCCGTGGGCCAGCACCGGGATGCCTCCCGAAGCCATTATCTCTTTTATGGCTTCCTCAGGTCCGATGTTCTCGCTCTTAACGCTGATGTGATTAAGAAAGTCCTTGAATGCGGTGTCCCTGTCCGGCGCGTAAGCGTGCTTGACCATAAGGTTGCCGATGTGCGGCTTTCCGGGATTGTCCAGGGCTTTAAGACCCTCTACTTCGTCATCCGTGAATTCGAAACCGAACTTCTCCTTGAGCTGATCGAGCCTTTTCTGCAGTTTGCCTATCCTTATGGAATGGGATCTGGCTACAAGGCTCTTTATGGACTCCGCGTCAGGATCGTAGCCGTATCCGAGGATGTGGTACTTCCCTTCCGAATCCCTGCAGGAGATCTCGACACCGGTGATGAAAGCGGGCATGCCGCTCTTCAGAAGATCGATTATCTCGAGACCTCCCTTTATCGCGTCGTGATCCGTAAGGGAAAACAGCGATATGCCCTTCTCCGCGACACGGGAGAGGAGCTGTTCGGGGCTGTCCGTACCGTCGGATATGGACGAATGCATATGAAGATCTATCCTGCCGGATATGGGCATTTGAATGCCTCCTTTAAGTTCAGTCTTCCTGTTCCACGAATCTCCAGAAGAAGTATACCATCAGGCCTTCTCCGAACATGCTTATGTAGAACATGAGGCTCTGGGTCCTGTCTCCGCCCGGATCCTTGCCGAGGAAGATGCCAAGCAGAGTGAAGAGCAGCATGAAGAAGCCCGCGAAGAACATGTTGGGATTCTTCTTCCTCATAAGGATTATGCCTACTCCGATCATGAGGAACACCGGGAACATGTCCAGGAAGCTGACGATGCCGCTGATCCAGGAGGGGTTGCCTTCCGCCTCGGCGTATCTGGTGATCGCTCCGACCACTCTCGGCTCCGTCTTTATCATGACGCCCGCTACGAGTCCCACGGCGATGATCAGTACGGTCACTGCCCAGACGGCCTTCACGATGCCGCTCTTTGCCCTGAGGGAATACGCGCAGATCGGGAAGATGAGAGGGATCATGGTCAGGTGGAATATGTACCTGAACTGGCTGAAGAACTTCAGCGCTGCGCTCTCCTTGAGGAAAGCTCCCAGAGCAAGGCACAGGGAGTCATAGAAAAGACCGATGCACATTACCGCCACGAGCAGCGATATGATCTTCTTCCTTGCCTTGTACTGGCTGAACATCCTGCCTATGGCGAACACATCGAATACGGTGAGAAGCCAGAGAACAGGTGCCATGCTTGCGATAAGGATATGTCTCATGATCCATCCTCCTTGACTGAAAGAACCGGATCAAGTCACTCGGTCATAATCTCTTCGAATTCATCCACCAGCTGCCCGAACAGTTCGAGAGCTGTGTTCACGGGTTCGGGGGTGCTCATGTCCACGCCGGCGATCTTAAGAAGAGAGATGGGATCCGCGCTTCCGCCGGATGACAGGAACTTCTTGTAGTCCGCGACTGCGGGAGCTCCCTCCCTGAGGATCCTGCTGGCTATTGCCGCCGCTGCGGAATAGCCTGTCGCGTACTGGAACATGTAGTAGTTGTAGAAGAAATGCGGTATCCTCGCCCACTCCAGGCCTATCTCCTCGTCGGAGATCATCTCGGGTCCGAAGTAGAGAGCGTTGAGGTCGCGGTACTTCTCGCACAGCACATCCGCCGTCAGAGCCTGTCCGCTCTCGGCCATCTGTCCCATCATGAGCTCGAACTCGGCGAGCATGGTCTGGCGGTAGAGCGTTCCCTTGAAGGAATCAAGGAAGTGATTGATCAGATAAGCCTTCTGCACCTTGTCGTCGGTGTGCTCAAGCAGATATCTCATGAGCAGTATCTCGTTGCAGGTCGAAGCGACCTCAGCGACGAAGATGACATAGTTGGAGGTGCAGTAGGGCTGGTTCTTGGTGCTGTACCAGCTGTGGATGGAGTGTCCCATCTCATGGGCGAGGGTGAACATGCTGTCCAGGTTGTCCTTGTGGTTGAGCAGCATGAAGGGATGGGGCTGTCCGCTTCCGGTGGAGTAGGCTCCTCCCCTCTTTCCCTCGTTGGGATATATATCGATCCAGCGGTTGTCGAAGCCTTCCTGAAGCAGAGCCGTGTAGTCGTCGCCCAGCACCGCCAGCGCCTTGAGTACCGTCTGCTTGGCCTCCTCGAAGTCGATGACCTTTGCGGCGTCCTGGACTATTGGAGCGTAGACGTCGTACATGTGCAGTTCGTCAAGCCCCATGATCTTCTTTCTGAGGCCGACGTACTTGTACATCTTGTCAAGGTTGTCATGTACGGCCTGGATGAGATTGGTATATACCTCGGTGGGCACCTCGTTGGCGTCCAGGGCTGCCTCCAGAGTATTGGCGTAGTTCCTCGCCCTCTGGAAGAATATGAGCTGCTTGTACTGACTGTCCAGCGTAGTCGCGAAGGTGTTCTTGAGCTCGCTGAACTTCTCATAGTATGTCTTGAATGCCCTTCTGCGGAAGTCCACATCGGGATCCTCGAGCAGGTGGGTTATGTTGTCCTCCGTAAGCTGCCTGCTGTTTCCGTCCTTATCGACTACGTCGGGGAATCTGATCTCCAGGTTGCGCAGTACGCTGCCGATGTTCTCGGGAGACGCGGCGACCTCGCCGGCCAGCGCAAGGACTCTCTCGGATTCCGCGGAGAGCATGTGGGCCTTCATCCTGCGGATTCCGTAAATCACACGGCGGTATGTCTCCAGTTCCGGCTGCTCCCTATAGAATCTCTCAAGATCTTCCTCGGGTATGGCCATGATCTCGGGACCGGAGAAGGAAGCGGCTCCCATGATCGCCACGGCGACGCCTCTGGCTTTGCCGGACATGTCCTGATAGAAGTTGTTCCCGGTGTCCTCATCGCTCCTGCAACTGGAATACACGAAGAGCTTCTCCAGCCTCATGTTGATCTCGTCCTGCAGTTTCATGAACTCAAGCAGTACTGACGAATCGTTCAGCCTTCCCATGAAGGAGGCTGCCATCGCCGGCACCTTTCCCAGTTCTTCGTATTCAGCTGTCCATGCCTCGTCGGACTCGAACAGGTCCTCCAGTTTCCATGTATACTCCTCGGGCACCTCCGAGCGCTTTCTGAGTCTTT
>CACYBC010000073.1 GCA_902772615.1 uncultured Ruminococcus sp. | reverse complement strand
GCAATAATCCATAACAACTATAAAGCCCCTGATTTCTTGTAAGAAGCCAGGGGCTTTGTCGTTTACAAAATCATTTCGTGCCTTTTATCGTTTGACTATTACAGATAATGTTACAGTATTTTATAGTGTGGTTGTTATTATCAAATTATTATCAATTTGACTTTTGAGAGTCCGCAAACCTTAGTAAATACAGGGGTTTCCGCGATTCACTCGACTATTCCCACTCAATGGTGGAAACAGGCTTGTCTGACATGTCCCAAAGCACGCGGTTTACACCTGGTACTTCTGCTATGACTCTGTCGCGTATCGTGCGCAGAGTCTCCCAGGGAAGGACGACGGATTCGGCAGTAACTGCATCGACGGTGTTGATGGCACGGATGACGACAGCCCAGCCCATATAGCGCTTGCCGTCCTTGATACCGGTCGACTGCATATCGGGAATCACGGCGAAATACTGCCACGGAGTCTCATCCAGTTTCCCTATTTCTTCTCTTACGATGGCATCCGCCTCGCGGAGCGATTCAAGTCTGTCTCTTGTGATGGCGCCTACGCAGCGCACTCCAAGACCGGGACCGGGGAACGGCTGGCGGTAGACCATGTTGTCCGGAAGACCGAGGGCTTTGCCTACGACCCTGACCTCGTCCTTATAGAGCAGCTTGACCGGTTCTACAAGCTCAAAATCAAGATCCTCCGGAAGTCCTCCAACGTTGTGGTGAGCTTTGACTCCATCGCTCTCAAGGATGTCGGGATAGATCGTGCCTTGCGCGAGGAACTCGATGCCGTCCAGTTTCTTTGCCTCTTCGGCGAAAACATCAATGAATTCTTTTCCGATTATCTTGCGCTTCTCTTCCGGATCGGAAACTCCAGCGAGCTTGTCGAGGAACCTGTCGACCGCGTCTACATATATCAGGTTGGCATCCATCTGATCTCTGAAAACCCTTATGACCTGCTCAGGTTCGCCTTTGCGGAGAAGTCCGTGGTTGACGTGAACGCAGGTCAGCTGCTTTCCGATCGCTCTGATCAGAAGCGCGGCGACTACCGATGAGTCCACTCCGCCTGACAGGGCGAGGAGGACCTTTTTATCTCCGACCTGCTCCCTGACTGCTTCTACCTGTTCATTGATGAACGCTTCCGCCAGTTCAGGGGTATTGATCCTTTTCATTGATTCGGGACGTACGTTTCCAGACATTTCTATTCTCTCCTTTATTTATTCCTGAGGACGGAAGACGAAACCGTTCTCATCAGCTCTGTCTATTATCGCTAGGCTCTTCACATTGATGCCTCTTGCCCGCAGACCTGCTCCGCCGGGCTGGAATCCTTTCTCTATGGCGATCCCTACTCCGACCAGCTCTGCTCCGATCTCATCCAGCATATCGATCAGTCCGTTCAGGGCCTGGCCGGTCGCCATGAAGTCGTCTATGACGAGGACTCTGTCTTCCTTGGTGAGCCACTGCTTGCTTAGAGTCAGCGTAACGGGCTTGCCGTAGGTGTATGACATGATCTCTCTGGAATAGACGTCGTCGGAGATGTTGCCGCTCTTGGCTTTCTTGACATAGATGAGCGGAACTCCGAACTCCTCGGCGCAGACTGTGGCAATTGGTATGCCGGAAGCTTCAATAGTGACAACGCAGGTGATCCTGCTGGTGTCAAAAAGTCTCCCGAATTCCTTCGCGCACTCGCGCAGAAGACTGACATCGACTCTGTGGTTGAGAAAGCCGTCCACCTTGATAATGTCGCCCGGAAGTATCCTGCCTTCCGCTCTGATACGATCTTCCAGAAGTTTCACTTTTATACAGCTCCTTATTAAATGATCAGAATGAGAAGTTTTCCGCAAATCTGCGGATGAACGGGACCGAAGTCTCGAGGTATGAAGAGATGAGGACGGTCTCGTCGAACTGCTCGCCGGCGTCGTCATCTGCATTGTCGGATATGATCTTTACGAGACAGAAGGGGATGCCGTTCTTGAGGGAAATATGAGCTATGGCGGCTCCTTCCATCTCGACGCAGGAGCAGCCGGTCTTCTGAATGATGGAGGCTTTTAAGGTGTTGTCCGATATGAACTGGTCGCCTGATGCGACGGTTCCGTTCCTGTATTCGATCCCCATATCCTCGAGGATCTGCCTTGCTGCCTCGCGCATCCTGCTGTCGGGAATGAACTCCGATGTTCCGGGGGCATCCTGTGAGATGAAGTCCTCTGGGAACAGATCGTGATATACTACGCGGTCCGCAAGCACTGCGCCGCCGAGCGGAAGGTCGCATGCGTTGCCGGCCAGACCTATGTTGAGGATCGCCTCGCACTTAAGGACGCTCACCAGCACCTGAACGCAGGCGCCTGCATTCACTTTCCCGATGCCGCTGAGGGCGATGACCGCAGTATTCTTTCCGAGGGGAACTTCCGCGTATCTGACGCCGCAAACTGTTTTTATCTCACCCTGGTCTCCGATGCGGCCGATCTCAGCTTCAAATGCAACTACAACCCCCAGTCTCATACCAATACCTCATACATTGAAGCGGAACAGCGTCACGTCGCCGTCCTTCATGACATAGTCCTTGCCTTCACTGCGGATCAGGCCCTTTTCCCTGCAGGCCTGCATACTGCCCAGTTCCTTAAGAGTCTCAAAGGGGACTATCTCAGCCCTGATGAACCCTCTCTCGAAATCGCTGTGTATCTTTCCGGCGGCCTGAGGCGCCTTGGTGCCCTTCTTTATGGTCCAGGCTCTCACCTCATCCGCGCCGCCGGTGAGGAAACTGATAAGTCCAAGCAGCGAATAACCTTCCTGGATCAGCTGTTCCAGACCGCTGTGCTCGATTCCGAGATCTTCCAGGAACGCCTTCTTCTCATCGGGCTCGAAACCGGCGATCTCTTCCTCTGTCTTTGCACAGATCACCACGACTCCGCTTCCGTCCCTCGCGGCATATTCCCGGACCTGATCCACATAAGCGTTCTCGGCGCCGTCCATCAGGTCGTCCTCCGAGATGTTGGCGGCATAGATGACCGGCTTTGCGGACAGAAGCGGTATATCGCTGAAGAGCTCCATATCTGAATCCTGTACTTCAAAGGAACGCGCATTGTTGCCTTCATTGAGGTAATCGCTCAGCCGGTTCAGGAATTCCAGTTCGGAAGCGAGGGATCTGTCGCCTTTGGCGGCCTTTGAGGTCTTCTCTATGCGGCGGGAGAGTATCTCGATGTCCGACAGGAGAAGCTCATAGTTGACCGTCTCTATATCCCGCACCGGATCCACCGAACCGTCCACATGAATGATCTCGGTGCTGTCAAAACACCTCACTACATGGATGATCGCGTCGCACTGGCGTATGTTCTCGAGGAACTTGTTTCCGAGGCCTTCTCCCTTGGAGGCGCCGCGGACCAGACCGGCTATGTCGACGAACTCGATGGTGGCAGGCGTGTATTTCTTGGGACTGTAGTATTCGGCGAGCCAGTCCAGTCTGTCGTCCGGCACAGTTACAGTGCCGACGTTCGGCTCTATGGTGCAGAACGGGTAGTTGGCTGCCTGTGCTCCTGCGTTGGATATGGCATTGAAAAGGGTGCTCTTTCCTACGTTAGGGAGCCCTACTATGCCCAGCTTCATTGATCGACCTCGCGTGATTATTTATTATTTTCCGGAGCCTTGGGCGGACCCGATTCAGTGGGAACGCAGATGCCGGATACAGTTTTTCTGACAAGTGTATTTTAACATTAATTATGTTACTACTCTATATCTTTTGGACGGCGAGCGTGACGAATCCTGCCGTTTGTAAGGATCATCTTTTGTTTATTATAATTAATAACAGACAGATTCTGATGAGCCTGCAAAAACAGAAAGGCGGTATGGTCTTGAAGAGCATAGATATCTACAAGCAGTATTTTGCGGCGGCTGCCGATTTCGGCGGAGATGTGAGACGGGGAGCTTCCGTGGTGCTGAATGCGTCTTCGGATAACGGGAATATCGAGTACAAGGTCTGCGTGAGCTTCTTCCTTCATGAGGATGAAGAAGACTTCCGCATCAGCTATGACCGTTATTTCGAGAAGCTGCTGTTCAGCGGAAAGGGACGCCGCACCAAAAAGAGAGACGCTCTCTATATGGATGGGTTGAGACCCGCCGCCGACGAGATCGCGGCCGAGAACGGCGCGGTCATATTCTGGGACGATCCGCTCATAGAGGCAAGGATCGATACTTTGTGAGGAGTCAAAATGGGAAAACCGGATTACACGATAATGGCGAAGCAACTGGAGTCGCTCATAGAGGAGGACAGCAGCTATGTGCCTGTTTTGTCCAACTGTGCGGCTCTTTTGTGGGAGCAGTTTGAGGATATAAACTGGGCGGGTTTTTATCTTGTAAAGGGAGACATACTGGTTTTGGGACCTTTCCAGGGCAAACTGGCTTGCATACATATAGAGAAAGGCAAGGGAGTATGCGGCACGGCATGGGCTTCGGATTCGACGCAGCTGGTGCCGAACGTGCATAAGTTCCCCGGACACATCGCATGCGACAGCGCATCGAATTCCGAAGTGGTGGTGCCGGTGCGCAGAGAAGGGGAAGTAGTAGCAGTCATAGATATAGACAGCCCGTCCTTTGAAAGGTTCACAGCGGAGGACGCTCAGGGACTGGAACTGATCGCGGAAGTGCTCGGCAGAAGTGTGGAATGGAACTGATTTTCCGGCAGGTCTCTTCATAATTTATCTTTATTTGTATGTTATATTTTCGCCAAAGCCATAAAGGAAAAAGAGGTAATTGATCATGGCAAGACCCAATATCATGGTCGTCGATGACGAAAAGAACATCTGCGAACTTCTCAGACTTTACCTGGAGAAGGAAGACTTCGATGTGACCATTTGCAATAACGGCTCGGACGCCATCTCTCTCATCAGGCAGAACCAGCCCAGCCTCGTGCTGCTGGACATCATGATGCCGGTCATAGACGGATGGGAGGTCTGCAGGCAGGTAAGGGAGTTCAGCAAGGTACCTATTATCATGCTCACTGCGAAGGGAGAGACCTTCGACAAGGTCATGGGACTGGATCTCGGAGCGGATGATTACATAGTCAAGCCTTTCGACACAAAGGAGGTCGTGGCGAGAGTCAAGGCTGTCCTCAGAAGATCATCCACTGCGGATACGGAAGGCGAAGTGCGCTATGACAAACTGACGGTGAACATAGTCAAGTACGAGCTTTGCGTGGACGGAAAGGTTATCGACACCCCGCCCAAGGAGCTGGAGCTGCTCTATCATCTGGCAAAGAATCCCAACAGAGTCTACACAAGAGATCAGCTTCTCGATGAGGTCTGGGGCTTCGAGTATTTCGGAGACAGCAGGACCGTAGACGTACATGTCAAGAGACTCCGCGAGAAACTGGAAGGTGTCTCGGATCAGTGGAGCCTCAAGACGGTCTGGGGCGTAGGATATAAGTTTGAGGTGAAGACTCCGTGAGGGACGGCCTCTTTAAAAAGTACTTTACCATCTTCCTGGTGACGCTTCTGTCCTGCACCGGGCTGCTTGGTTTTACTCTTCTTGCGATCTCCGGCGCCAACTACACATCGGAGAAAGAAAAGACCATGTCTGCTCTTGCTTCGAGGTACGGAGAACTTGCCTCCGGGATACTGGATCCGCAGACCAGACTGCAGTCGGAATCGGAGCTCACTCAGTCAGCCGGTCAGGCCGAACCTGCCATCGTCTGTGTCACCGACGAGCAGGGGGGGATCCTGTACAAGAGCGACGAGAGCCTGGTGTTTTCGCTTAAGGATTTCAGAAAATCGATAGGGACTATCAGAAAAAGCGGACGGTCGTTCTCGGCTGAATATATCTCCGGTCTGTTCCTGAGCAAGGGTAACTATGTGTACGGAGTGCCTGTCAGGTCCGGAAGCGGCGAGACGGGGTATCTTTTCCTGTTCACGTCGGTGGGACCGCTGTTCAGCTATCTGGGCGAGACGATGGCTACATACGCATTCTCGGTGGGAATCATGTTCCTGGTGGCGTTCGTGGTCATCTATACGACCACCATGCAGCTCATAAGTCCTCTTCAGGACATGTCCAGGGCTGCCGAGAGCTTCGGAAAAGGAGACTTCTCCGCAAGGATCGAGGTCGAGGGGAATGATGAGATCGCGATGCTCGCCAGATCATTCAACAGGATGGCGGAGTCGCTGGATGAGTTCGAGACCAACAGAAGGAGCTTCATTGCGAACGTGTCTCACGATCTGCGCACACCGATGACTACGATCGGAGGATACATAGACGGAATACTGGACGGCACCATACCCAAAAGCGAGCAGAAACACTACCTTGAAGTCGTCTCGGAAGAGATCAAGCGCCTGTCGAGACTTACATCCTCGCTGCTGAGCGTGATGCGCCTCGAGGAGAGCAACCAGAGCGTCGAGCTCACCAATGTCGATGCCTGGGACCTGATCCTCAACATAATGTTCAATCTGGAACAGAGGATAGAAGAAAAAAAGATATACATACCGGACCTCAACCCGGAGAACCGTGAGGTCAGGGCCGACAAGGATATGCTCCACCAGGTCATCTACAACCTTATCGACAATGCGGTCAAATACACTCCCGTCGGCGGGGAGATCAACGTCTCGGTGACGGAAGAGAACGGAAAGACCGTGATCGCGGTGAGAAACACCGGACAAGGCATCTCGGAGGAGGAACAGGCCAGGATCTTTGAAAGGTTCTACAAGACCGACAAGTCCAGAGGACTGGACAAAGGGGGCACAGGCCTCGGTCTGTACATAGTCAAGATGCTCACCTCGGCAATGGGAGGAACAGCGGAAGTGGACAGCGACGGTGAGAGCTATACCAGATTCACGGTTACACTTCAGACAGCTCCTTCATCAAAGGAGAAGATCGCCAGAACTGCCAAAACCGAAAAAGGGAAGACCAGGTCGTTATGGTCCAAAAAGTCTGCTTCTGAGGGACACTCTCCGAGACTGCCGTGGGGAAACAAGAGATAGAAAACAGGCCGGAACGGTCGCTGACAGGGCGTCAGGTCTTGTTCCGGCACTTTTGTTGTATAATAGATGTTGATGATTAATTGCCTTTTCGGAGGAAGAATAAAATGAGCAGGATATGTCCATCTGTCCTTTCAGCGGATTTTTCTGCGCTCGGTGACGAGTGCCGCGATGTTATCGCCGGCGGCGCCGACTGGATACATTACGATGTCATGGACGGAGTTTTCGTTCCGAATATCTCTATCGGCATACCGGTGCTTAAGAGCCTGAGCAAAAAAGTCGATGCGTTCTACGATGTACATCTGATGATCACCGATCCGGCGAAGTATGTTGATGATTTTGCCGGTGCAGGGGCAGATCACATATCTTTCCACATCGAATCGCAGAGCGATACCGCAGAAACCATTGAAGCGATCCACGCGAAAGGTATCCTCGCCGGAGTGGCTCTGAAGCCTGCGACCCCCGCGGAGGCAGTGTTCCCGTACCTGAAGGATCTGGACCTGGTCCTCGTGATGACGGTCGAGCCCGGGTTCGGCGGACAGAAATTTATGGCCGACATGTGTCCGAAGATCAAGAAGATCAGAAAAGAAGCCGACAGGATCGGCCGAAAAGATCTTCTCATTCAGGTGGACGGCGGGATAGATGTCGGTACAGTAGGCTTTGTAGCTGAAGCCGGAGCTGACGTCTACGTGGCCGGTTCTGCGGTCTTCAATAAAAAGGATAGGGGAGAAGCTATCGCTGCAATCAGAGAGGCAGCGGGAAAAGCTTCCGTAAAATAAACACAGATGAGAATCAAACTGGATCCCGCGGATCTGCATCCGTCGTTCAGACCGTTCAGGGACTATCTGATAACGATGGTTCCCATCATAGCATTGTCTACCTATGTATATGGGTGGAGAGTACTTGTGATGCTCGGGATCTCAGCGGCGGTCGCGGTGGTCAGCGACATCATAAATGCGCTGTTGAGAAAGAACACACTTGATCTGTCGGATCTGTCCAGCATAACGATGGCGTGGATATTCACGCTGCTGCTTCCCGCTTCAGTGAGTTATACGGTGCTCATAACTGGTGCATGTATCACTGTTTTCATAGGCAAACATGCGTTCGGAGGATACGGTTCCTATCCGTTCAATCCCGCAGCGTTTGGTTTTGCCTTTACGGCGGTCTCATATCATGACGATGTGTTCTCATATCCCGCCGTGTTCAGCAAGGTACCACTTGCATGGAAGCCTGAAGTGGAACTGTTCAGGTCTCCGCTTTATACCATCAACCAGGGAGCGATACCGAAAGTCAGCACCACCGACTTGCTGCTCGGAGAATACAATGGCCCGGTAGGAACGACGTTCTGCATAGTTGCGCTGTCATGTCTTGTGCTTCTGATAGTCCACAATGCCATGACTTGGCACATACCGGCTGCATTTATGGCGACATTTTCGGCTATTGCATTCGCGTTTCCCAGGATACAGATCACCAGGACAGAATCACTGATCATGGAACTGGTCTGCGGCCTTGTGCCTTTTTCGGCTGCATATCTCGTATCAGAGCCCTCATCTTCTCCCAGAAACGGAACGGCAAAACTGTTGTACGGTGTCGTCCTTGGGGCTATGACGATGGTATTCAAGCGGTACAGTACTTATGAAGGAGCGATATGCTTCGCCCTGATTCTGTGTTCGCCGATTGGGTCCTTCCTGGACAGAAAGCTGACAGGATCAGCCGGGAAGGAGGTCGAGAACAGCTGATGCGCGATAAAGAAGATAAAAAGGGGACATACGTCTCCCGTTCCAGGCTGATGCTCAACTCGGAAGAAGCACAGCAGAATGATTTCATTTTTTTCAATAACACAGTACTGATACAGGGCCTTGCCCTTACTCCTGTGATAGCGGCGGCAGCTACATTGAAGGATGCCGTCATACTTGCCATCGCGGCTTCGATCATCATCATTCCCACCAGGATCATCGGAGACGCGACTGTGGGCTGGATCAAGACAAGGCTGAGGATCATCTTCTATGCGCTGGTCGCTGCACTGATCCTGATCCCGGACATGGTGCTGCTTTACAGATGGTTCGGAAGCAGGTTTATAGCACTGGGGCTGTACATTCCTCTTCTTGCAGTGGACGGAGCGGTCACCTGGCGCGCGAGCGTATCTCAGAAGGAAGGCGTCAGGCATGTGTTCCGCAATGCTTTCTCCACGGCATTGGGCTATTCTTTTGTGATCTGCCTTATAGGTACTGTCAGAGAGATACTTGGTAAAGGAACGGTCTGGGGCCTGAAACTGCTGAACGGCGCTCTGTTTCCGGCATCCTCGATCATTCCCGGAGGGCTTTTGATAACTGCCCTGTTTGCAGCTTTCTGGCAGGGTATTACGGGGTTCCTCAAAAAGATCCTGTTTGCCGGAGGTAAGGAGCAGTGAACGGTATGTTTATCGACAAATTCTCCGGATTATTGCTTATCGGAGTTTCCGGATCGTTTCTGGCAAATGCGGTGCTTTGCCGTGCTGTCGGACTTGACCGTGTTAAAAATATGGAGGAGGACGGCAGCGAAGGTATTTTCTTTACGCTTCAGACGCTGTGCTCTTTGGCGGCTTCCTGTCTGTTCTGGCTGGTGCGAGACCTTGCAGAAGCGCCTGCATCATTCCTGGAACAGTTCGGTATCTCTAAGTATTATTCTGAAGTTTTCATATGGCCGCTGTTTATTGCTTTGGTCACGGCGGTAGTATTCATCATAGTATTTGTTATAACAGTCAAGGCGGCACCATATGACAAAGTGACGAGCGCCGCACGGCTGCTTCCTTTTGCGGCATTCAACACTTTCGTTTCCGGAGTCATTCTTCTGGAGTCTTCGGCTCGGCACAGCTTTTGGGAAATGGTCGTGTTCACCATCGGATCCAATGTCGGATACATCGTCTCTTATTGGATGCTCAGGGAAGGCGACCGGCTTCTGCGGAACAGGGATGTGCCTGAGGCATTCAGGGGACTTCCTGTAAGACTTCTGTATCTCTCGGCACTTGCCGTTGCATTCTACGCTCTGACAGGGCACATCCTGTCTCCTCTGCTTTGATACACGGAAGACTGATCTAACAGCCCGACATGGTCTGACTCCGTTTTGCCTTTCGCCGGGAACGAAAGGATATAGAAAACCATGAAAGAGAAACTGAGATTACTGTTCACCATCGACCGTTCACTGACGCAGTTCATCGATGAGGACGGGAAAAGGACGACTCTTCTGAGTCTGATGATCCCGATCTTCCTTGAATCAGCGCTGAGGATACTGATGGGAACGGTGAATTCCGTGATCCTGAGCAGGTTCACGCCGACAGCTGCCGGAGCTATCGGTACAGCATCGATCATTATCAACTTTATGAACTCGCTGTTCTCCATGATAAGCGCCGGCGTCACAGTCATTATCGTACAGAATCTCGGTGCCGGACGGAGAAAGCGAGCCGCGGATGCAGCATCCCTGTCAGTTGCTATATGCGGACTGATGAGCCTCGTTCTGGGATTCATACTGTCTCTGCTGTCCCGGCAGCTCATGAGCGGGCTGATGAATCTGACCGGAGAGCAGCTGGAAGAAGCTGTGGAGTATTTCAGGATCGTGTCCAGATACAATATCGTATCTACGCTTATATCCGTTTTCTCAGCGATCGGAAGAAGCTACGGAAAGACCAGGGCGAATCTGGTCATAGCAGTGCTCATGAACGCGATCAACGCAGCGATCAGCGCCGTGGTCGTCTTCAGACCTTTTGAGATCCCGCTCCACGGAATTGCGGGAGTCGCTGTCGGAAGGGTGATAGCGGAAACGGTCGCATTCATCGTGAACGTCATCCTGATATTCAGGCTCAAGATAGGCCTAAGCACCGATGCGGTGCTTCATCCGGACATTCAGCTGGTGAAGGATATCATCAGGTACGGACTTCCTTCCGGGATAGGAACGATATCCTACAACGTCTCCACGATCTTCTCCTCCGCGATCATAGGCGGATTCGGGACCACTGTAGTGACAGCCAAGACATATCTGAATTCCGTAACGTCATTCTCCACAGGTCTGGGATTCTCCGCCGGTATGGCGACAAGCATCTTGATTGGCTGGAATGTAGGCAGGGGCGATATGGATAGGGCTTACAGAGTCAACTTTGAAGCCATCAAGATAGCGCTCCTGGCAAATCTGGGACTGTCGACGACGATGGCTTTTCTTGCAAAACCCATCTACAGGGCTATGTTCCATGCCTCCAATGAAGTGCTGGCGCTCGTGCAGCCTGTCATGTTCATAGAGGCGGTGCTGAACATTGGACGCGCGGTCAACGTAGTGGAAGAAAACAGCCTCAGAGCAACCGGAGACGTGGTCTATCAGATGGCCGTCGGAATGGCATGCTGCTGGCTGTGTTCGGTGCTCTTCTGCTACATAAACGGAGTGGTGTTCGGGTACGGGCTTATCGGCTGCTGGTTCGCTTTTCTTCTTGACGAATGGACAAGAGCTGCGCTTTATCTCTACAGATGGATCAGCAAGAAATGGATGGAAAAGAGGATAATAAAGCAGTAACACATACTGTTCTAAAGGCAGTTGTTCTGGATCTCAGGCTATTTTTCTTGACACGGTCTGAACTGAGAGATATAATCTCTAATGCTCAAGAGATGCGTCATTAGCTCAGCTGGATAGAGCGTCTGGCT
>CACYBC010000072.1 GCA_902772615.1 uncultured Ruminococcus sp. | reverse complement strand
TTGTTCATGTTGAAGGCGGAGGAGTAGCTCACGTCGTCCGCGTTCTCGAAGACTATGCGCAGCCCGATGTTCTTAGTCCTGTCCTCGGGATTGATGATCCTGTAGCGCTCGGTCAGGTCGAAGCGCCTGCAGTCATCGCGCAGCCTCAGATATAGATCGTCTGCGTTTATCAGGACCCTGAGCTCGAGGTCATGCTTCCTGCCGTCGTTGAACCCGTGCTCGATGCTGTTGGCGGCAAGTTCCTCGGAGCACAGCGAGATGTGGTAGGCGTCGGCCGCGCTGATCCCGGCCTTGAGGCAGAGCCCGTAGACGTCCTCCGAGACGGCAACGGCCTCCTCGATCGAGCCGATGTTCTTTCTGTACTCCGTCTCGCTGCTGATCTCGGGGATCCTGCCGAACCGCCTGCGGATGTAGAGGATGAGGCTGGTGACGATCAGCAGGGCCATCGCTATCTCGCATACTCCGTAGGAGGCGTAGATGCCCTTCTCGCCCCAGAGCCTGGCCAGGATGTAGGCGGAGGAGACGGAAATGATCATGTGGTTTATGAATATGACTACAGAGGACATGAGGTTGTTGCCGATACCCTGCAGGTAAGACGACGCGGCGAAGTTCAGCGCGAGGAAGGGTACTCCCGGAAGGAACAGTCTCAGCGCCGAGATGCCGAGCTCTGCGATCTCGGGATCGTTTGTGAACAGCCCCATCAGGGGACCTGCCGCGAATCCGAGCGGCAGGGCGATGGCGATACCGCCTATCACGCTCCAGCGTATGATGATGTTGTTGAGGTTCCGAAGCCCGGCGTTGTCCTGTTCTCCGTAATACATGCCGGACATGATCAGCGTGGCGGAGGCGATGCTGCTGCACAAGGCGTTGGGCACATAGTGGATGGCGTTCTGTATGGACAGCGCGGCGAGTCCCTTGATGCTGCCGTACCTGAGCATGAGGCGGTTCACCGATGAGGGCCAGATGAGCCCGCACAGTCCCTTGACGGCCATCGGGATCCCCAGTATGACTATGTCCAGAAGAAGTCTGAGATCTGGCATCCTGAACTTCGGGCGGAACATGGACTTTCTCCCAAAGAAGAACCTTCCCACCGCGACGAAGGACGCGAGATATGAGAGCCCTATCGCTATCGAGATGCCCCTGAGGCCGGCGTTGAGCTTCATGGCGGCGTACATGCCGAGGATGCTGACGCCCAGCTGAAGGCCGGACGCCAGTCTGAGATGGCTGTCGGCTCCTTCCAGCATCGCGAGATCGCCCAGCACGTCGACCAGCAGATAGGGGATGGAAGCTATCAGCAGGGGGCCTATGTAGTCCGCGGCTCCCTTAGCTACCGCCTGAGTCATCCCGGATCCGCCCAGCAACAGGGCTATGAAGCGGGGGAAGAAAAGACCCAGCAGCGTGCCGATACTCGCCACGATCACCGTCACGGTGAATATCGAGTCCACCGTGCGGGAAGCGCGCTCCCTGTCGCCCCGGGTGAGGTCCCTTGAGACCGACACCGAAAGGCCCGTGCCCAGGATGTCGCTGAACAGCGACATGAGCGAGTATATGGGCGAGGCGATGCTGGCGGCGGAGAGTCCGTCCGCACCGATATAATTGCCGGTCATCATGCATTCCATGACGGACGACAGCGACATCGCCAGAGATCTTATGAATCCGGCTGCCACCAGGCGGCTGAATATCCTTCTGTCCATTTGGTTCCTCTAGATCAGGTCCGGCTCTGGCAGTTCCCGCAATGGGGAAAGATGCCGGACAGCAGTTTTGTTTCTGATAAGAGTATATCATCTGACCGGATACTTCTGCTCGGCCGCGGCGGGAGAAACAGCGCGGAAATGCGGCTCTTTCCGTGGCTCTGCTGTGTTATAATGACCGCATGCGGACCGTGCTCCGCAAAGACGTTTTCCGGAGGCTTCCATAATGGGTCTTGATCTTAAATACCTGTTGTTCCTGCAGGGGATAAGGGCGGTGACCGGAGGGATCTTCGATGAGATCTTCAACGGGCTGTCGAAATTCGCCGTGGACATACTGCCGTTTCTGCCCTTCGTTGTCTTCTGGTGCGCCGACAAGAAGTGGGGATACCGCTTCATGGCGGTGACCAGGATAGGCGAGATGCTGAACGGACTGATAAAACTGACGGTCTGCGCGTACCGCCCGTGGATACGCTCCGACCTGATAGTTCCCGCGGGCGACTCAAAGGTCGCGGCCACGGGATATTCATTCCCCAGCGGACACACCCTCGCGGCGACCACCAACCTGGGCACCGTCGCCTACTGGCAGAGGGACAGAAGGAAGTGGCTGGCCGTCACCTGCGTGATCTTCATATTGCTCATAGGCTTCTCCCGCAACTTCCTCGGCGTGCACACGCCCCAGGACGTGTTCGTCGGGATCACGGAATCCATTCTGGTGATACTTGTGGTGAACAGGATAGCCGACAAGGTGGAGGGCAATGAGAAGGTCCTGGACATACTGACCGGAGCCGGTCTCCTGCTGACCGCGGCGGCTGTGATCTACATCATATACAAGCCCTATCCGATGGACTACGTGGACGGCGCGCTTCTGGTGAACCCGCAGTCCATGATGAACGACTCGTTCAAGGCGGCGGGATACCTGACCGGGTTCCTGGTCGGAAGCTTCATCGAGAGACACTACATACATTACGAGATACCCTTCGGGTCCCGTGAGCTCGGCATCCTCTCCTGCATCGGAGCGG
>CACYBC010000071.1 GCA_902772615.1 uncultured Ruminococcus sp. | reverse complement strand
GGCTTCACCACGTCCCGCAGGGAAAGCGACATGCCGGTGTTCGAGTCCGGGATCGCGGACGGTATACTGACCGGGGATGAACTCAGGGCAGTCATATACAATACTTCTCAGGATTCCTCCGCTTATGAGAGGATCGCGGATACCCCGCGCCCTTCACACGCCGATCTGACAGCAAGGATGAAGTACGGGCCGGACGTGGATCTGAGGGGAGGAGGAGCTTTTTCCGGCAGAATGACAGCACCGGTCTGCATCGCCGGGGGCATAGCCCTGCAGATACTGGAAAACATGGGAGTAAACATCGGAGCACATCTGAGCAGCGTCGGAGATGCCGCTGATGATCCGTTCCCGCTGTATCCGGACAGAGGACTGTTCAGCGCCATAGCGGAACGGGAACTGCCGGTGATAAGCACGGATTCGGCGGAGAAGATGAAGAAGATCATCCTTGAGTGCGCCGCGCAGGGGGATTCGGTGGGGGGAACGGTGGAATGCGCTGCCGTGGGGCTTCCCGCCGGCCTCGGCGGGCCGCTCTTCGAAGGCGTGGAAGGACGGATCTCACAGGCTGTATTCGGCATACCTGGGGCAAAGGGAGTTGAGTTCGGAGCAGGCTTCAGGGCTTCGGCCATGAAAGGGTCCGAGTGCAACGATCCGTTCATCATAAAAGACGGGCAGATCCGTACAGCTACCAACAATTCGGCGGGGATACAGGGAGGAATAACCAACGGAATGCCGGTGATCTTCCGCGTGGCTTTCAAGCCTACGCCGTCCATATCGGTGACACAGAAGACAGTATCGCTGTCCAGGATGGAGGAGACGGAGATCACGGTCACGGGAAGACATGATCCGTGCATCGCTGTCAGGGCGGTGCCGGTAGTGGAGGCGGTCACTGCACTGTCACTGCTGGATCTTATTGCAGAGGAGAAGGAATGGAACTTGCTGAGATAAGAAAGAACATAGACAGGATAGATTCACAGATGCTGGATCTGCTCCTGGAAAGACTGGACTGTTCCGAGGCCGTCGCGGAGATAAAGAAGAACAGCGGGACCTCGGCTCTTAATGCAAGGAGAGAACAGGAGATACTGGAAGAGATCGCACAGAGATCCGGCGACAGGGCATATTATACGGTCAAATTGTTCCGGTCAATTCTGGAACTGTCCAGAGAGCGGATGACATGCCGGATGGACGGAGACTTCAGGGATTCCGGCATAGGTTCCGAGGTCGCATCTGTGCGCGAGGAACAGACGAACATCGTACTTATCGGGATGCCTGGCTGCGGCAAGACGACGATAGCCTCCATTCTGGGAAGGATGACCGGACGGCAGGTGATCGAAACGGATGACCTGGTGGAACAGGATGCCGGATGCAGTATATCCGAGATCTTCGCGGCAGAAGGCGAGGAAGGATTCAGGAAAAGGGAGACGCAGGCCGTCATCAGGGCCTGCGGTTCCTCCGGGGCGGTGATAGCAACGGGCGGAGGAACTGTCACAAGGACGGAGAACTATCTGCCTTTGCACAGGAGCGGGATAATCTATCAGCTGGAGAGAGATACGGGGCTTCTTGCCAGAGAGGGACGTCCGCTGTCGCTGGCAGCTGACCTGGACGAGATGTACCGGGCCCGCAGGCATATGTATCTGGCTTTCAGGGACAGGGCTGCGGACAACAACGGCACACCGGAGGACGCAGCGGTGCAGATATGGGAGGATTTCGTTGAAACAGCAAAGAGGTTCCGGTTCTGAGAAGAGCAGTTCCCAGAACAAGACGAATGTGATGCGGATACTGGAACAGAACGGCATCACGCACAGCAGCTATTTCTACGGCGACGGGGAAGCCGCCAGCGGCACTGAGGTAGCCGAGATGCTGGGCGAGGATCCGGACAGAGTGTTCAAGACTCTTGTTACGGCCGGACACAGCGGTGAACATTATGTGTTCATGGTCCCGGTCAGATGCGAACTGGATCTGAAGAAAGGTGCGGCGGCTGTAGGAGAAAAGAGCATAGCCATGATCAGAGCAAAGGAACTTCTTCCGCTGACGGGATATGTTCACGGAGGCTGTTCTCCCATAGGGATGAAGAAACAGTTCAAAACAGTGGCGGACGAGACGGCAACTCTTTTCGACAGCATACTGTTCAGCGGCGGGAGGATAGGCTGTCAGGTCGAGATGTCCGCGGGAGATCTGGAGAAACTGATACCGCTGACATACGCCGACATCACCGTCTGAAAGGCGGTAAGTTTGTCTGTGCCATGCAAAGTATGATATAGTGGAAAAGTTGTGTTGGTTTTTTATTTAGTGAGGTCAGGCATTGAATTCTAAGATCGAAAACAGAGAGAATGGCGACAGATCCCTTCTCTTCTCTTTTATGAAGGGAAGCTGGGGATACTTCGTGCTGAGCATAACCTGCTCGTTCATCGCATCCGGCGTCGACATGGTGATACCTCAGATACTGAGATGCGCCATAGACAACGTCATAGGCGGAAGCGATGAGATGACGTCTATTGTGAGGACCGTCACCGGGTGGTTCGGCGGAACACAGAGACTGAGGCAGGATCTGTGGATTGTGTCGCTGGCGGTCATGGCAGTCGCTGCAGTCAAGGCTGTGGCGCAGTATGTCTTCAGGGTGAGCAACACCAAGGGCTCGGAGACCCTCGCGAAGACGATGAGGGATACGCTGTTCTCGCATATAGAGAGGCTGCCATTCGAGTGGCACATGAAGAACCATACCGGTGACATAATCCAGAGATGCACTTCGGACATAGACACTCTGAGGAGGTTCATCTCGGAACAGATGACGTCTGTGGTCAGGATCCTGATAATGCTGATCCTGTCCATGACCTTCATGTTCTCCATGAATCCGCGTCTTACGCTCATAGCGCTGATCCCGACACCGGTGATCTTTATCTACTCGCTCGTATACCAGAGCAAGATGAGAGCGAGATTCAGAGTCTGCGACGAGAGCGAGGGAGTCCTGTCCGCGATGGCTCAGGAGAACCTGACAGGAGTCAGGGTCGTCAGAGCATTCGGGCGCGAGAAATACGAGAGGGACAGATTTGAAGCCCAGAACGAGCAGTACACGGGACTGTGGCGTGAGATGGCGAAGCTCATGAGCCGTTTCTGGTGCGTATCAGATACACTGTGCGGCATGCAGGTGCTCGTGGTGATAGCTGTCGGGGCATGGCTCGCAGTAAAGGGCAGGATGCTCCCGGGCGAATATGTGGCTTTCATCTCCTACAACTCCATGATGGCCTGGCCTGTCAGACAGCTCGGGCGTGTGCTCTCCGAGATGAGCAGGGCAGGAGTCTCGGTGGAGAGGATAAGTGAGATCCAAAGGGCGGATGAGGAGAAGAACGATCCTGAAGCCCGGAAGCCTGACCTTGACAGAGATATAAGATTCGAACATGTCAATTTCTCCTATGACGGGGAGACCGATGTGCTCACCGACATAGATTTTACGATGAAGGCAGGGAGCACCCTCGGCATCCTGGGAGGTACCGGAAGCGGAAAATCCACCATGGTCCTGCTCCTGGACAAGCTGTATGAGGTACAGAAGGGCAGGGGAAGGATCACTATCGGAGGAGTCGATATCAGGGATATCGATACCAAACATCTCAGGGAGAATATCGGCATGGTGCTGCAGGAGCCGTTCCTGTTCTCGGCGTCCATAGCGGAGAACATCGCGATCACCACACCGGATATCGATATGGACCGCGTGAGAGAGGCATCAGCCGCTGCTTGTCTTGACGAGGCTGTGGATGGTTTTGCAAAAGGTTATGACACCTTCGTCGGAGAAAGAGGCGTGACACTGTCCGGAGGTCAGAAACAGAGGGCTGCCATTGCAAGGACCCTCATGAAGGATACCCCGATAATGATCTTTGACGACTCTCTGTCCGCCGTGGACATGGAGACTGACGCCAAGATCCGGGCATCCCTTGAGAAGAGGTTCGGCACAGCCAGCATCATCCTCATTTCTCACAGGATAAACACGCTGTCAAAGGCGGACAAGATAATAGTTCTTGATCACGGGCGCATCTCGGAAGAGGGCACTCATGATGAACTCAAATCTGCCGGAGGGATCTATCAGAAGATCTACGAGATACAGTCCGGCGGAAAGGAGGCGGCTGATGAGCAGTAAGAAGACCAGAGAAAAGAGAGACAGAGGCCTTCCTTTCTTCGGAGTTGGAAAGATACTGCCCTTTGTAAAACCGTACAGTCGCACGCTGATAACCATGGTGATATGCGGCCTGCTGGGAAGCGTACAGGATATTGGTATGCCGCTGTTCCAGAGATATTCCCTCAACCACTTCGTGCAGGGCGGCACTGTGGATACTCTCGGATGGTTCATAGCAGGGTATCTGCTGATGATATTCACCCAGTCTGCGGCGAACTACGTCGCCTGCGAGCACGCGCTGCGGGTTGAGGTCAGTATAAACAGAGATATCAGGAACGCCATGTTCAGCCATATGCAGACGCTGGCTTTCTCGTTCTTCAACCAAAACAGCGTCGGCTATCTGCACGCCAGGATAATGAGCGACTCGTCCAGGATAGGATCACTGGCGTCCTGGACGCTCATGGACACGATCTGGCATTCCACCTATCTGATAGGTTCGGTGGTGGTCATGTTCTCCATAAACGCGAAGCTTGCTCTGTTTGTGGTGTCGATAATCCCGGCCGTGGCGATACTGTTCTCGATCTTCCAGAAGAGGCTTATAGAGGTGAACCGCGAGGTCAGGGAGATCAACTCCACCATCACGGGAAACTTCAACGAGGGCATCACCGGCGCCAAGACCATCAAGTCTCTGGTGATCGAGGATACCATGATAGACAAGTTCGTGGGCGACACTTCGAAGATGTGGCACAAGAGCGTCGGTGCGTCAAGGCTCAGGGGACTGTTCGCAGTCACCATGAACTTCGCGTCTTCGGCTGCTCTGGCAGTCGTGCTCTGGAGAGGCGGATATATCGCTGCGGAGGAGGTCGGGACCTTCTCCATGTTCATGTCATATGCACAGGGAATGATGGAACCGGTCAGATGGATAATCGATGCCTTCTCCGATCTTGTCACTACTCAGGTCAACATCGAGAGGGTCAGCAAGATCCTTGAGACCAGATCCGACGTCACGGATACCCCTGAGGTCATAGAGAAGTACGGCGACTCCTTCTACCCCAAAAAGGAAAACTGGGAGGAGATGAAAGGTGACATAGAGTTCAGGGACGTGTCTTTCATGTACCCGGACGGGGATGAGTACGTGCTTGAGCACTTCGATCTGAAGATACCTTTCGGGACCAACATCGCCATCGTGGGCGAGACAGGAGCAGGAAAATCCACGCTGGTCAACCTGGTCTGCAGGTTCTACGAACCGACCGACGGACAGATACTCATTGACGGCAGGGATGCAAGAGAGCGCTCGCAGCTCTGGCTGCACTCATCCATAGGATACGTGCAGCAGACACCGCATCTGTTCTCCGGCACGATCAGGGAGAACCTTCTCTACGGAAATCCCGATGCCACGGAGGATCAGATCATGCGCGCACTGAAGCTCTGCTCAGCGGATGAGGTCATAGACCGCATCCCGGGAGGACTGGACGGCGATATCGGTGAGGGCGGCGACACCCTTTCAACCGGTGAGAAACAGCTGATCTCATTTGCGAGAGCCATACTGAGTGATCCCAGGATACTCGTGCTGGATGAGGCAACGGCATCCGTCGATACCATCATCGAGCAGAAGATACAGAACGCGATAGACACCATCATAGAGGGCAGGACATCCATAGTGATCGCACACAGGATCTCCACCGTCAAGAACGCAGACATCATACTGGTAGTCAAGGACGGAAAGATCGTGGAGCGCGGAAAACATGATGAGCTGATGGCTCTCAACGGCTATTACCACAATCTTTATACAAGGCAGTACGAGGATGAGGTGACATCTGCTTTCCTCGGATAGGATCATATGAAAAACACAGCCCCGGAAACTTGCAGTTCCGGGGCTGTGATGTTTATAATCTTCTTTGGAAAAAAACAGACAGGATTCGCACGGGGATACCGACGGAGGCGCAGTGAAGAAGAAACAGAAGAGATGGTGCAGAAAGAGGGACTGGATCACACTTATCATAGTGAAGATCCTGATGATCCCTTATTTCTTCATTAAGATGGGATTCAGGTGCCGCAGCACGAGACTGAGGCTGGATCGGCCATATCTCGTCCTGTGCAATCACCAGACATTCTGGGATCCCGGATTCCTTACCATGATGTACAACAGGCCGATCCATTTCATGGCGACTGACAACCTGTTCACGAACGGATTCAGTTCAAAGCTGCTGACCTTCTTCTTCGGTCCTATCCCGAAGCGCAAGCAGGGAGGGGATATCCAGGCTGTGAGGGCAGCGCTGAAGATCGCCGCGGAAGGTGGAGTGGTCGGAGTGTTCCCGGAGGGCAGCACTACTTACGACGGAAGGCCTACCAGCATCGATATCGGCATAGCGCAGCTGGCGCGGAAGATGAAGGCGGATCTAGCGCTGTGCAACATTGAAGGCGGATACGGATGCGATCCCCGCTGGGCTGCAAAGACCCGCTGGGGATATATGACCTGCAGACAGGTCCAGGTGCTTACTGCGGATGAGATCTCCGACATGACGGATGAGGAACTGCTGGATATCATAGTGGAAAAACTCACGGTAAGTCCTCCTCCTTCCCAGTACAGATACAAATCCAGGAAGCGCGCGGAATCGATCGAGAGCGCGGTCTATATCTGTCCTAAATGCGGGGCTGTGAGCACCATAGTCTCTTCCGGCACCGGATTCAGATGCACGGCCTGCGGACTGACAGGCACATATAACGAAGATCTGACTTTCACTTTCGACGACAGCAGCATAGGTATCACTCTGATGTCTGAGTGGATGGATATGCAGAAAGAACACGTCGGGAAGACAGTCACTGAATACGACAGATATATCTTCGAGGATGACGGAGTCAGATTCACCATATCTGACAGGAGCATCGGAAAGAGGGTCATACTTGGCATAGGCTATCTCAGACTTGACAGGAATGCCGTGAGCTTCTGCATGTCGGACGGAAGCGAACGAACACTGGAGATCTCCAGCATCGATATAGTATCGCCGGTCAGCGGCAGAAAACTGATCATCTCTACAAGGGAGAACTCGTACTTCCTTATCGGAGGAAAGGGATTCAATCCGTACAAGTATGCACAGGCGATATACTACCTCAAGGGAGAGGGAATAAAGGAAATAAAATAAAACATATATTAAGGAGAGAGCAGATCAATGGCAGACAAAAACAAGCACACGCTTGAGATCCATCGCAACGAAAAGGGACTGCGTGTGCTCACGGCGAAGGAATGGTTCTTCGTGGTCGTGGTCGGACTGGCCGGACAGCTGGTCTGGTGCGTGGAGAACACATGGTATCCAAACTATATCTATTCCAAGATAGCTCCGGATCCCAACATCATCTCCTGGATGGTGGCTCTGTCCGCGATGGCCAGTACCTTCGGGTGCTTCGTATGGGGAACACTTGGAGACAGACTTGCCAGAAGAAGGCCGCAGATGCTTATCGGATACGCGCTGTGGGGCGTGACTGTGGTCCTGTTCGGCCTTACCGAATATCTGGATCACAGCAAGATGCTGCTGCTGACTGTGGCTGTCGTTGCAGGTGACTGCCTGATGAGCTTCATAGGAGCCATGGCGAATGACTCCGGATTCATCGCATGGACCACCGATATAACGGAAGAGGGCAACCGCGGAAAGATGGGAGCTGTAGTGGCCGTGCTGCCTGTGGCAGGTACCATAATGGGCGGGCTGTTTTTCGGCAAGGTCATCGAGAAGGTCGACTACTTCAATTTCTTCCTGATCCTCGGCGTCTTCCTGGTGCTTATGAGCGTCTGCGTGATCTTTATGGTAAAGGATGCTCCGGACCTCAGGGAAAACAGGGATCCGAAGGGATTCTGGCATCAGGTGTTCTCTGCGTTCAACTTCAGGATCCTCAAAGAGAACCGCATGATGAAGCTCATCTGCATGATATTCTCCGTATACTTCATCGGATTCCAGATGTATTTCTCACATCTGACCAATTTCCTTGTCTATACCCAGGGATACTCCACAGGAAATGCCGGCCTGGTGCTCGGCCTCCCGCTGATCGCCGCGCTGCCCTTTACGTTCCTGTGCAGCAAATATCTGGACAACGGTAAATTCTACAATGTCATGTACGGATCCGTGGCACTTACCATCCTTGGACTCAGCATCGTTTGGATAAAGAGCACGCCTGTCACATGCCTTGGCATATTCCTGTTCGGCACAGGCTATATGTGCATATACCAGTCACTGATGGTCATGCTCAAAAACCATATGCCTGCGAACATGCACGGACAGAGCGAAGGGATCAGACAGATATTCTATGTCATCATCCCCATGTGCATCGGTACGCCCATAGGCTCCTGGCTGATCAATCATTTCGGACATGCCATGCACAATGAACTCGGAGAAGCCGGTTTCTCGGCCAACTGGGTCACGTTCATAGTGGCAGCATGCTGGATGCCGCTGACCCTTATACCCATTACGATGGCAAAAAAAGAGTACAGGAAACTGCACCCGGAAAAGTAGATCTACAGTTGTGATCAAAGAGCGGCCTAAGGGCCGCTCTTTTTCTGCGCCGAAAGGTCGCACATTGCTTCGATAGAATTCACAAATTACACATTTGGCGATTGGGGAAGATGCTGAATATGAACAGGGACAATTCTCTTTTGCGAAGCGGAAAAGTATAATTCAATTACTGGAAAACCAATAAAAAAAGAAAGAGAGAAACGACAATGCTACGTGAAGTAAGAGTTGAAAACGGCGTCGTCAGGGGCCTTCCCGCCGCTGATCCCCGTATCACATCCTTCAAGGGTATTCCTTTTGCTGCACCTCCCGTCGGCGATCTCCGCTGGCGTGCCCCCCAGCCCGCAAAAGACTGGGACGGAGTGCTGGACTGCTATAAGTTCGCGCCTATCTCGATGCAGCATATTCCCGGCATCGACGAGACCAATATCTACACCAGAGAGTGGAACGTCGATCCCGAGATCCCGATGGACGAGGACTGCCTGTATCTTAACGTATGGACTCCCGCGAAGAAGGCCGATGAGAAACTGCCGGTATTCGTGTGGTATTTCGGCGGCGGCCTCAGAGAAGGCAACCCCGCTGAGATGGAGTTCGACGGAGAGCGCATAGCGAGGCGCGGAATAGTGGTAGTCACCATCAACTACCGCCTCAACTGCTTCGGATTCATGACACATCCGGAGATAGTTGCGGAGAATCCCGATGCTCCGGCCAACTTCGGACACCTCGACCAGCAGGCAGGTACCCGCTGGGTCAAGAGAAACATCGCCGCCTTCGGCGGAGATCCCGAGAACATCACCATCGGCGGACAGTCCGCCGGCGGCATGAGCGTCACTGCTCAGCTGTGCTCACCGCAGAATGAAGGGCTTTTCCAGAAAGCCATCATCATGAGCGGCATGGGCGCAAATCCCTACAAGACATCCTTCATCAGGAAGTACAGCTTCGAAGAGACTCAGCAGCTCGGCGTCAAGTTTTTTGAGTTTATGGGCGTAAAGACTCTGGCGGAAGCGAGAGCAATCGATGCCTGCACGCTCAGAGACAAGTGCGAAGAGTTCTGCGCTCAGGAGCATCTCATGTGGATGACCTGCGTGGACGGCGTATACCTCACTGAGGACACTGACAAGACCCTCATGACCCGCAAAGACTGGCCGGTACCGCTCATCGTCGGATGCACCGTCGGCGAGACCCGCTCGCCCATTGTCGCCAGAAGCATGGATGACTTCAGGAAGCTCGCAGAGCACGCTTTCCCGGAGCGCGTGGATGAGTACATGGAGCTCATAGGCGCCGATGTGCCCACCGCCATGGACCGCACAAGGATCAACGGAGCGGAGATAGCGATCCGCGTCATGAAGGAATTCGATGAGAAGAACGGCAATGACCGTCCGATCTACTTCTACAGGTTCAATCCCGAGATGCCCGGATATGATCATCCCGGAACCTTCCACTCCTCCGACCTGTGGTTCCATTTCGAGAACCTCGCAAAGTGCTGGAGACCCTTCACCGGCAAGCACTATGATCTGGCCCGCCAGATGTGCAACGCCCTGTGCTTCTTCTTCAAGAACGGCGACCCGAACGGACTGGATGTCACCGGACTGCCTCAGCCGCTGTGGAAGCCATACACCCTTGAAGAACACAACATCATGTACTGGGGAGACACACCTCAGCCCTATGTCGATCCTCAGAACGACCTCAAGGACTTCCTCACAGAGGAGTTCCGCAAAGAGTTCGTATAACGTACTGGATCGGAAAGTCTATAACGAAAAAGGAGCCGGCGCTGCCGGCTCCTTTTGTAACTGTTTACACCTGCTTACCTGCAGGCTTCCACGAATGTCCTGAACAGCTTTCTGCTGTTCTCATCGTTCCTGAAGAGCATCTCGGGGTGCCACTGCACTGCCCAGAAGAATGCGGATCCCGGGCGGAAGAAAGACTCCACAAGACCGTCGGGAGCCCACGCCATGGGCACCAAGCCCGGCGCCAGATCCTTAACTCCCTGATGATGGAAACTGTTGACCGATATCGGTCCGCTTCCGAGGACGTCTGCCAGGGGAGAACCCGGCTCGATGTTCACTTCATGAGTCGGAACACTATAGGGCTCTGACTGGCGGTGCGGGATGCGGGCATCATACTGGGTCGAGAGATCCTGGTACAGAGTGCCTCCGAGGGCAGCGTTTAAGAACTGCAGACCCCTGCAGATGCCGAAAACAGGCTTTTCAAGTGCCAGTGCTTCTTTGATGACCAGCAGTTCGAGCCTGTCGCGCCGGTCGCTTACTTCCTCCAGCTGAGGAAGAGGTTCTTCTCCGTAGATGGCCGGCGAAACATCCTGTCCGCCCGTGAACAGTATCCCGTCGCACATGCCGGTGAACTGGTCTGTCAGTTCCTCATCCTCGGTAAACGGGAAGATGAGCGGCGCGCCGCCTGCTTCCATTATGCCGTCCAGATAATCAGGCCTCATCCAAAGCCGCTCTTTTTCGGATCTCCAAAGCGGCAGTACGCCGATGACTGGTTTCATTTCATTCTCCGTTCAGTGATTTGTTTTCCTTAAACATAGTATCATACCTTACAAGAG
>CACYBC010000070.1 GCA_902772615.1 uncultured Ruminococcus sp. | reverse complement strand
CTCATCGAGTATGACAAGGGCGATTTCGCTCACAGCATGGATCTGGCATGCGTGCCGATGCAGGAAGTCGGAAGCGCTATCTGGGAAGAGTACAATGCCAGAATGGGCAACGAGCCGATCTATGGGTATACCTTTGACGGCGAGATGCCCGGAGACAATGCGGGAGCGTTCCATTCCAGCGATCTGTGGTTTGTATTCGAGACTCTCGCGAAGTGCTGGAGACCGTTCCAGGGCAAGCACTATGACCTCGCGAGGAAGATGTGCAACTACTGGACCAATTTCGCCAAGACCGGAGATCCCAACGGACCGGACAATGACGGTACGCCGATGCCGGAGTGGAAGCCATACACGCTGGACAATCCGTACGAGATGTACTTCGGCGACACGATCCACATGAGGACGGAGAGGAATCCCGTCATTAAGTTCATCGTTGACTGGAGCATCGACTGGCACAAGGCGCATCCCTATTCTTCTAAATAACAGAGCATCAATGCATACGGGACAGCAGACAGCCCGGCGGCTGTCTGCTGTCTGCGTATGCGGAAGGCCAAAGTATCAGAAACGGATTGATTTAGCTCCGCAGATGTGTCATACTATGTGGTGAACGAAATCCGAGGTGGTAAAGATGAGCCTTTTTAAGAGAAAGAAAAAAGAAGAAGTCGTCGAAGTCAGGGAAGAGAAGCCGGCAGTCGCCAGCGGTATCCCGGGCGAAGTGATAGCAGCCATTTCTGCCGCCGTTTACTGCATGTTCGGGGAAGGCGCCAGAGTGATGAGCGTCAGACGACAGCAGAGATCAGGAAGGTCTGCCTGGAGCATGGCAGGTCTGTTGGAGAATACCAGACCTTTTTGATGATATAACAGAGTTATTCAGACGGAGGATCGGTATGATCCTCCGTCATTTTTCTTTATTCAGGGGAGTTTTATTATGGCGATCGTCACTGATTATTTCGGGGAACTTGTCTTTGATGATTCCGTGATGAGGGAGTATCTCTCACAGGAAGTCTATACATCGCTGAGAAAGACCATAGATGAAGGAGCCGAACTCGACATTTCGGTAGCCAATGCTGTGGCATCTGCAATGAAAGACTGGGCGATAGGGAAAGGTGCGACACACTACACACACTGGTTCCAGCCTCTGACCGGCATCACCGCGGAAAAACACGACAGCTTCATTTCTCCCGACAAAGACGGGAAGGTCATAATGGAATTCTCCGGTTCTGAGCTCATCAAGGGAGAGCCGGATGCCTCCAGCTTTCCGTCCGGAGGGCTCAGGGCTACATTCGAAGCCAGAGGTTATACTGCGTGGGATCCGACATCCTATGCATTTATTAAGGGCAATACGCTTTGCATACCCACAGCGTTCTGTTCCTACGGCGGAGAAGCGCTCGACCAGAAGACACCTCTGCTCAGGTCCATGGAGGCGCTCAACAGACAGGCGCTGCGGATACTCAGACTGTTCGGACATGATGATGTCAAAAGAGTCTGGCCAAATGTCGGGGCAGAGCAGGAGTATTTTCTGCTGGACAGGGAGATGTACAGGCAGAGGACCGACCTGGTGGTGACCGGAAGGACTCTGTTCGGCGCCAGACCTCCCAAAGGCCAGGAGATGGACGACCATTATTTCGGAGCCATAAAACCAAGGGTCGCTGAGTACATGGAGGATCTCAACAGGGAACTGTGGAGACTCGGCATCATGGCCAAGACAGAACACAATGAGACAGCTCCGGCTCAGCATGAGCTTGCACCCATATATACCAGAGCCAACGTGGCTGTGGACCACAACCAGCTTACCATGGAGATCATGGGGACCATAGCGCAGAAACACGGACTGGTGTGTCTGCTGCATGAGAAGCCCTTTGAAGGCGTGAACGGATCGGGCAAGCACAACAACGGGTCACTGTCCACGGATACCGGTCTGAATCTTTTCTCGCCGGGAGACACGCCGTATGAGAACGCGCAGTTCCTGCTGTTCCTGTGTGCTGTCATAAAGGCAGTGGACGATTATCAGGATCTGCTGAGGATCTCGGTCGCCACGGCGGGAAACGATCACCGTCTCGGCGCCAGCGAAGCGCCGCCTGCCATAGTTTCCATGTATCTGGGTGAAGAACTGAGCGGCGTGCTCAGAGCTTTTGAGAGGGATGAGCCATATCTCAGAGCAGGTTCTCAGACTATCAAGCTGGGAGTCGATTCGCTTCCGGATCTGCCCAAGGACTCTACGGACCGCAACAGGACATCACCCTTTGCTTTCACCGGAAACAAGTTCGAGTTCAGGATGCCCGGATCCGCAGGGTCACTAGCCAGCGCCAACATAATGCTCAACGCGGCAGTGGCCGAATCTCTCAGGATCTATGCCGATTACCTTGAAAAGGCCGAAGACCTCAATGAGGCCCTGCACGGGCTTATAAAGCACACTGTGACCGAACACGGAAGGATACTGTTCAGCGGAAATGGATATGACGAGAGCTGGGTAAAGGAAGCGACCGAAAACAGAGGACTCTCCAACTATCCGACTACTGCGGACTGTCTGCCTCATCTGCTGGATGAGAAGAACGTTGCCATGCTCTCAAGGCACGGGATATGCAGCGAGAGGGAACTGAGATCCAGATGCGAGATACTTCTGGACAATTATTCCAAGACGGAGATCATAGAGGCAAATACTATGATCCGCACAGTCACCAGGCAGATACTTCCGGCCATAGAGGAATTCGTGGACCGCATATCAAGGGCTGCGTCACATAAACTCGTGGTAGTAAAGGATCTTGACTGCAGTTATGAGAAGGATGTGATCTCCAAGCTCTCGGCTCTTGCCGACCGGATCTACCTCACTTCTGCTGAACTGGAATCTGCCGTCGAGGATGAGACCGCAGAGGAGACCGCTGCAGGAAAGGCCGCGACCGTCAGGGACAAAGTGCTTCCCAAGATGAAGGAATTGAGGGAGTGCTGTGACAGAGCGGAAGTGCTGGTGGGAAAGGAGTACTGGCCGTTCCCCACCTACGAAGGACTCCTGTACAGCGTGGAGTGAAGGCCCTGACATACAAACGAAACAACTGTATGATAAGCACCGGTGCCGCGGCAACGCGGCATCTTTTGCGTTCCGGAAGCGGTGATTTTTGCCGTGGCTTGCTGAACTGCAGTGTGATAGAATTATTGTGTATGCAGAGAAATAAGGAAACGCCTTTATGAGTACAGCTGACAGATTTATAGAACTCAGAAAAAGATATATAGAGAGCCGTTACGGCAGACTCAACAGAGAACAGCTTCAGGCAACGCTCACCGGCAGGGGAGCGGTCCTCGTGTTGGCCGGAGCCGGCAGCGGGAAGACTACCGTCATAGTCAACAGGATAAACAATCTGCTCAGGTTCGGAGATGCGTACGAGTCCCAGGAACTATGGCCTGATCCTTCGGAAGAGGACGTGGCTGAGCTTGAACGGATCATAAAGACCGGCGGACAGCCTTCCAAAGGCCTGGCGCGGATGCTCAGAACGGGAAATATAAGGCCCTGGAACATACTTGCCATAACATTCACGAACAAGGCCGCTGCTCAGCTCAAGGAAAGGATAGTCGCTGCTGTGGGGGAAGACGGGAACGATGTGTTCGCGTCCACCTTCCACTCAGCATGTGTAAGATTCCTCAGACGCGACGCGCAGAGACTCGGCTGGCCGCAGAATTTCACGATATATGATACAGATGACTCCGAAAGGGTGATCAAGGATATCTGCAGGGACCTCGGCATAAATGACAAGTTTTATCCGGCAAGAATGCTGGCTTCCAGGTTCTCGGTCATTAAGGATTACATGATGACGCCGGATGAATACCGCCGTACGCATCAGTATGAGGCTGAGACGGATACCATCCTGCAGGTCTACGAGAGATATCAGAAGAAACTAAAGGATGCGGGAGCATTCGATTTCGACGACCTGATCTATTTCACTGTGCGGCTGCTGGAAGAGAACGAGGATGTGCGCGAGTACTATCACAACCGCTTTAAATACATAATGGTGGATGAGTATCAGGATACCAGCCATGCGCAGTACCGGCTGGTAAAGCTGCTGGCGAATGACGACAACAATGTGTTTGCGGTAGGAGACGACGACCAGTCCATCTACAGTTTCCGCGGGGCGAACATAGAGAACATACTCAGGTTCGAGAAGGATTTCGCGCCTGCCAAGGTCATACGTCTGGAACAGAATTACAGATCCACGAGCAATATACTCAACTGCGCGAACTCCGTCAT
>CACYBC010000069.1 GCA_902772615.1 uncultured Ruminococcus sp. | reverse complement strand
GAAAAGCCCGAACTTTGGGGCAGATTCTACGACCCGGGCACGATCCCCGGCGACGGCTCTCTCGAAAGGATCATCGTTCCCTCCGACAAGGTGACGCCCGATCTGATCGCCGGATTCGGCGAAAAGCTGACGGTGCAGCTTCCGACCGCTCTGTTCCCGCAGGACGAGCCTGCGATGAGGGAAAGGATCATGTCCCTTAAGCAGGCCGGGGCGAGCTCTGTCTGGGCTGACAACATCTACGGGATAAAGCTCGGCAACGACCTCGGCATGGATGTTTACGGCGGGTTCGGTCTCAACATAACCAACTCCGCCGCCGTTTCCGCCATGAAGGATCTCGGACTGTCCGCGCTCACCGTTTCATTCGAGATATCCATGAAACAGGTGAACGAGCTCGGAGGAGACATCCCGAGGGGCATCGTGACTTACGGAAACCTTCCTCTGATGCATTACCGCAACTGTCCCGTCAGGGCATCCATAGGCTGCGCTGCCTGCAAAGAGCGCGGTTCGCTCACCGACAGGAAGGACATATCCTTCCCTGTTGAATGCTGCGAGAAGAAGTTCTCCACTCTTCTCAATTCCGTGCCGCTGCACATCGCGGAAAGAGACCTGCGCGGACTCGATTTCTCCCTTCTGTGGTTCACAAGGGAGACAGCGGCCGATGTCAGGGAGATCATAAGCGACTTCAGGTCCGGAAGAAAGACCTCCCGTCCCCGCACATCCGGTCTCTACTACAGAGAACTGCTTTAAACAAAGACATAACGATAAACGGCGTTCATCCAGAACCGAGGACGAACGCCGCTTTTTATTGTCTCATATATTGATCAATACATTTTTTTGTGATCGAAATACCACAGCACCAGCAGGCTGAGGACCACAGACAGAGCTATTATGATGAAGAATGCGTGAGGCGCGTTTGCGAGGGGCATGCCGTCCACCGCCAGGTTCATGCCGTAAGCCCCGAACACTATGTTGGGCACGGACAGAACGATGGTGGCCACCGCGAGGACCTTCATGACGACGTTCATGTTGTTGGAGATTATGGAGGCATATGCATCCATCATGCCGTTGAGTATCCCGTTGTAGATCTCCGACATCTCCAGAGCCTGGCTGGCCTCGACCATGACCTCCTCCAGGAACTCCTTGTCTTCCTCGTATTTCTTTATCGAACTGGTGTTCAGGACCTTCTGCAGCACCGACTGCATCGCCTTGAGCGACGTCATGAAGAACAAAAGGCTCTTGCCCAGCTCCATCATGTCGATGAGCGCGGAGTTCTCGGTCGACTCCTGCAGATTTTTCTCTATCTCTTCGCTCTGTTTGTTTATGGAACGCAGATTTCTCAGATACAGCTGAGCGTCGCGGAAGAGGATCTGCAGAAGCAGCCTTGTCCTCAGGTGAGTGCTGAACTCCTTTGACCTACGCATGTTGAACATGTCAAGCACCGTGCTGTCTTCCAGACATACGGTTATTATTGCGGAATCCTTTACCAGTATGATCCCGAGAGGGATGGTCACGTATCTGTTCTTCCCGTTCCTCTCTTCCACGGTCGGGATGTCGACGAGCACCAGGCTGTACGTGTCTTCCGGCTCGACACGGGAACTCTCCTCCTCGTCCAGCGCTGCCCTGATATCGTCGTCCTCAAGCTGGTACAGATCCCTGATCCAGCATATCTCCTCCTCTGTAGGAGCGGTCATCTTGATCCAGCAGTTCCTGCAGGGCTCGTCCACCTTGACAGTGATGCCGTCCTGATCAGTATAGAAAATCTCAACCATCTCGTTCCCCTTCCGGTTAGAAAAACTAGTTCAGATTATACTTTTTTTCCTTCCCTGTTTCCATAAGAATCTGCCATGCTCAGCCGGTCGTCAACATCTGCAGCCGTTCCTTCCACCTGCTGATCCTCACGCTTGCCGCGACGATGACCGTGAGCGACACAACAGCATAAAGAATGAACGTAACCAGTTTCTTTGCCCTGGCATATCCGTCCCAGAACACCGGCAGTATCAGATCGCAAAGGTTCAGCAGCAGCGACACCGCCAGCAGAAGCATCAGATTCCTTCTGCTGAAGATATCCCTCCACCGCAGCCAAGGGAACAGCAGCTTGATTATCCCTCCAATCACTGCTGCGAGGATGAGGAACGTCAGTATGGTCCTCAGGATGAACCCCAGCAGCGGCGACAG
>CACYBC010000068.1 GCA_902772615.1 uncultured Ruminococcus sp. | reverse complement strand
TCGCTCCTCATATGGAATCCTCTGACTTTATATCCGAGCTTCCCTGCGGTACGGCAGACAAAATCAAGCTTCTTGTTCGTCGCCTCTATAAGATCGACGTCTACGTCATCCCTCAAGATCCTGATGACCATTCCCGGAAATCCCGCCCCGGTCCCAACGTCCGCGACCCTGGCGCCTTCAGGGATGAATGGAACGACGCTCAGGCAGTCTATGATGTTCAGGATCTCCATCTGTTCCGGATCAGTGATCGCTGTCAGATTGAACTGTTTGTTCGTCTCCGCGACTTCCCCGGCATATCTGTCAAGATCATCCAGCTTTCCCGGCGAAAGGGCGATCCCGTTTGCTGCCGCCCACTCTCCGACTCTTTCTTTATTGATCATCGGCAGATCCCCTTCCCTTATCACTTCTGTGCTTCGCGAGCCACACGGAGAGCACCTGCAGATCCGCGGGGTTCACTCCGCTGATCCTTGCTGCCTGGCCAAATGACGCGGGCCTGATGCGGTCAAGCTTGTCTGCCGCTTCCAGTCTGAGTCCCCTGATGCTCTTATAGTCTATTCCTTCGGGCAGTTCCATCTCGTCTTCCCTGCTCAGCTTGTCCGCGAGCGCAGACTGACGCTTCAGATATCCCTCATACTTTATCTCTATCTCCGCTTTCTGCTGAACTTTCGCAGACGGTGCATCACCGTCCGGATGCAGGAACGGAAGCAGATCGGAATACCTGACGTTCGGCCTTTTGAGAAGCGCGTCGGCGCTGATCCCTCCGGCGAGAGGGCTCTCTCCGAGAGCCGTAAGCATACTGTTGATCCCGTCTGTGGCATGTATGACCGTGTGCCTTATGTGTTCCAGTTCTTTTTCAAGCGCATTGTGGTTCGCGAGATAGACCTGATACTTCTCCTCCGTGAGAAGTCCCAGCGCTCTTCCCTTCTCACACATCCTCTCGTCGGCATTGTCCTGCCGGAGTATGAGGCGGTACTCGCATCTCGAAGTCATCATCCTGTATGGATCATTGACCCCCTTCGTCACAAGATCATCGATGAGAGTTCCGATATAAGCTTCCTTCCTGGAGAGCACGAAAGGTTCTCTTCCCAGCACCGTGTGCGCCGCGTTGACTCCTGCCACGAAGCCCTGTACTGCAGCTTCTTCATATCCGGACGTT
Source organism: uncultured Ruminococcus sp. (assembly GCA_902772615.1). Lineage (GTDB taxonomy): Bacteria > Bacillota > Clostridia > Oscillospirales > Ruminococcaceae > RUG11783. The sequence goes on along the minus strand of CACYBC010000068.1, from coordinate 14,497 downwards.
CCGTTGAACTGCCCCGCTCCGAACAGCCCTTTTATCCTCTTGCTCTGCAGAGTAGCGTAAAGTTCAGTCGGATCGCAGCAGTCATACTCTATCGCGTACGCCGGTCTCATTATCTCCACATGTTCAAGACCCTTTATGGTCCTGTACATCTCATACTGCACGTCAAGCGGCAGAGATGAGCTCATTCCCTGCAGATACATCTCCTCTGTATTCGCGCCGCAGGGTTCTATGAACAGCTGATGTCTCTTCTTGTCCGGGAATCTGACGACCTTGTCCTCGATGGAAGGACAGTATCTCGGGCCTATCCCGACTATGGCTCCTCCGTACAGGGGACTTCTGGACAGATTCCTTCTTATCACTTCATGCGTCTGCTCGTTGGTGTAAGCTATCCAGCAGCATCTGGTGTTCTCAAGAGGTTCCGTCCTGTCGAAGCAGAACGGAACTATGTTCTCGTCACCGTCCTGTCTTTCAAGAACGGAGTAATCTATGCTTCTGCTGTGAACTCTGGCAGGGGTCCCTGTCTTGAATCTCCTTATGGGTAGCCCCAGATCGACAAGATTCTGTGTGAGCCTGTCAGCAGGACATACACCGTCCGGTCCGCTGTGCCTCACGGATTCTCCGACGAAGATCTTTCCGCCAAGATAGGTCCCGGTGCATATGACCGCTGTCTTGCAGGGGAAGTCTCCCCCGAGGGATGTCCTTACTCCGCTCACAGCTCCGTTCTCGGTCTTTATCTCTATCACTTCGTCCTGAAAGATATCAAGATTCGGTTCAGCCTCCAGCGCAGCCTTCATATACCTGTGGTATGCCCTTCTGTCGCTCTGGACTCTCAGTGAATGGACAGCAGGACCCTTTGCAAGGTTCAGCATACGGCTCTGGAGCATGGTGGCGTCTGCCGCCTTACCCATCTCTCCCCCGAGCGCATCCAGCTCCATGACCAGATGTCCTTTGCCGGTGCCTCCTATAGAGGGATTGCACGGCATATTGCCGATGGCATCCAGCGTTATAGTGAATACTGCTGTTTTGCAGCCGAGCCTCGCCGCCGCCAGCGCAGCTTCGATCCCGGCATGCCCCGCTCCGATAACAGCTACATCATAACTTTTATAACTAAACATCTTTCCGTTCTCTTTCCGATGATGTCATTTACCAACGCAGAAATCTCTGAAGACCGCGTCAATGACTTCTTCCGAAACATTTTCACCGCTGAGCTCATAGAGCACTGACAGCGCCTCATCCAGCAGCGCATAGCATACGTCCAGGGTATATCCTCTGTCCAGCGCCCCTGCAGCCTCATTCAGCGCATCAAATGCCCTTACCGCGCAGTTCCTCTGTCTTTCATTTGCCAGAAGCGGGCTGTCGGTGTCGAACCCGGTTATTCCCGCCATTTCGGAGACCGCCTTTTCCAATGTCTCAAGAGACCGGTCTTCCACTGCGGATATCTCCACACATGACGGAAATACCGTCTTTATGTATTCCGTGTCTGCAACTGCAGGCAGGTCGTTCTTGTTGATAACGGCCAGGACCTGTCTGCCCCGCAGTTCTTCGATCAGCGCAAGATCATCCTCCTCAAGAGGTCTTGACACATCGAATACGGCCAGGATAAGAGACGATCTCAGAAGCCTGTTCCGTGCTCTGTCGATGCCTATCCGCTCCACTTCGCCGGAGGCGTTCTCTCTGATGCCCGCTGTGTCTGCGAGCATAAGCGTGATGCCGCCGAGAGTAACCTGTTCTTCTATTATGTCCCTTGTAGTACCAGCTTCCGGAGATACTATCGCTTTCTCGTACCCCGAGATCAGGTTGAGAATAGTGCTCTTGCCCACGTTTGGGCTCCCGACTATGGCCGCAGGGATCCCTCTGAGCAGTTTCTGTCCTGCGTCATATCTTTTTATAAGGGAAGAGAGATCAGCTGCAAGGTTTCCCACTTCTTCCGTGAGCTTATCCCTGTCTGCCTCGTCCACATCTTCCTCGGGAAAATCTATCTCTGCGGCGATCTGAGTCTGTACTGCAAGGATCCTGTCCCTGTACTCCTGCGTGCGTCTGGCCAGAGATCCCTCAGCCTGAGAGGCTGCGGCTCTTTCCCCCTGCGCTGATGCCGCATTGACGATCTCCATGACCGCTTCTGCTTCCGTCAGGCTTATACGGCCGTTCAGAAAGGCCCTCCGGGTGAACTCTCCTCTGTCTGCAGGTTCCGCCCCGCAGTCCAGCACCGCTCTGAGCACGGCCTGTATGCCGGCTTCACCGCCGTGGCACTGCAGTTCGGCCACGTCCTCTCCCGTATAGCTCCGAGGTGCCCGGAAACACAGCAGCACACACTGGTCGATGAGCTCTCCTTCAGCCGTATGTACCGTACCGAATGCCGCGGTATATCCCTTCATGGACGAGATATCCCTTCCGTTCTTGGGACGGAATACCTTTGATGCCGTTTCAAGCGCATCCGGTCCCGATATCCTCACTATACTTATGCCGCCTTTTCCCGCAGGCGTGCTGATGGCTGCTATCGTAGACAGTCTGTGATCCATCTCAGACCTTCTCCTCTATCTCCTGTTCCGCTGCACTGAGAAGGGCTTCCACATCCATTCCGACTATATCCAGCCCTTCCGCTTTGATGCACATGGTATCGCTGAATCCGAAAAAGTCAGTGAACACATCCCTGACATAGCTGTATCCGTGATCGTGTTCGGGAATATATCCTCCCGCAGTAGTCACATACACGAGCCTCTTTCCCTCGCAAAGACTTGTCGGCACGCCTTCATCACTGTACTCAAACACCAGATCCCTAACACACAGATGTTCTATATAGCACTTGAGGACTGCGGGGACCGACAGATCCCAGAACGGTGCCGCTATCACGACATTCTCCGCTTTCCTGAACTGATGCGCCAGCCTGAACATGTCATCCGTAAACTCTTTCCGCGCGATAAAGGCCTCCCGTCTTTCCAGCATGTCGCGGTCCACCGGGACAAGACCTTCGCTGTACAGATCAAGCCTCACTATGTCATCCGAGATCTTTTTCGCCGCTTTCTCGGCAAGCGGCAGGGTCCTTGATTCCTTTCGCGCGCATGCATTGATCAGTAATACCATTTCCGACTTTCCTTTCTGTCTTCCTTTTCTGCCGTTCTTTCTCTGATAAAAAAAGGTCAAAGGTATCCTGTCCCTCGTATCAACGGGGACACGCCGACCTTTGACCTCGGTGTGTCTTACAATTCGATTTTTCCGTAAAGATTGCCTATGAACTCTTCCTGGCTCTTAAGCTCTTTCCTCACGGGAATGGGCGTCTTTACCTGAGGTGCGGAGACAGGCTGCCTGTTGTTCCTGTTTTCTCCTCCGTCGCTCTTCCTGCCGCCGCGCCCGCGTCCTCTGCGGTCCTGAGAAGCGCCTTCAAGAGTGATTATGACCTTCCTGTAAGGCTCCGTGCCTATTGAATGGGAAGCAACTCCGTCGATCTTCTGTACTGCGGCATGAACGATCCTGCGCTCATAAGGGTTCATGGGCTCAAGAGTCTGGCTGCGTCTGTTCTTCTTGACCTTGGCTGCCATCTTGGCTGCAAGTTCCCTGAGGGACTCTTCGCGGCGTGCGCGGTATCCCTCTATGTCGAGGGTGATCCTGCAGTATTCTCCGTCTTCTCTGGACGAAGCCACTGTGCACAGATACTGCAGAGCATCCATGGTGTCTCCGCGTCTGCCGATCAGCACAGGCGCATCCTCACCGTTAAGAATGATCCTTATTCCCCTCTCAGTCTTTGCGAAGGAATAATCGATCTTCTCAAGCCCCATCACCGAAGCTATCTGCCTGAGATATGACAGGGCATAGACCGCGCGTGCGGGAAGATCCTTTTCCTCTACGGGCTCCAGGACCTCTTCCGGTCCGTCATCTTCCGGGACACTGTCCTCAGCGGCAGCGGTCTCTTCCTTCTTCAGTTCCTTCGTCTCTTCCTTCTGGGAATTGTCGCGGTTCTTGTTCTTGCTCTTTTTCTTCTTGCTGCGGTTGCTCTTCGGTTCCTGTGTTACGGAGACCGCTTCGCTCTTCTCTTCCTTCTTCTCGGGCTGGAGTTCCTTCTCCTGCTTTGCATTCTCGGAAGAGTTTTTCTGTTTCTGGTTCTTCTGATTTTTCTGGTTCTTCTGGTTCTTCTGATCCCTGTTCTTCTCTCCCGCGGTCTTTCCCTTCTCATCGGATCCGTAGTCTCTGAACAGATCGCTCAGTGAGAAATCATCCTCCTTGACTTTGACGGATATCTTGGCGGGTTTTGAAAAAAACAGTACTTTGCGGGGCAATTCGATGATCTGGTAGGTCACATCATCGCGGGAGACCCCTAGCTCCCGGCAGGCAAGATCCAGCGCTTCTTCGACTGTCTTGCCGCTCATCACGATCTCAGACATTGCAATACCTCTCTTATTCGTCTCCGTACCGCTCTTTGTCTATCTCACGTGCGCGCTGCAGGCGGATTCTGTCAGCTTCAGAAGCAGAAACTTCCTTCTCCTTTACCTCACCTGTCGCCTTGTCGACGACCGGCACCTTTTTCCTTGCGTTCTTTTCCTTCTTTTTCTGTTTGATCTTCTCGAGCAGCTCTTCTTTGAGTTTCTCCGGATCATAGAGTTTGTTCAGGATGACGTTCTGAACAAGTGACAGCAGGTTTGAGAAGCCCCAGTACAGGCTGAATCCCAGCGGATACATAAAAGAAAACACCGCGAACAGGATGCTTGTGGAGATGACGGTGGTGCGCATCTGTCCTGCCGCGTTTCCGCTCATGGATCCAGAGCTTCTCATCATAAAGGCAGTGGAAATGATCTGGGTGACGATAGAAAACAGCGGTATCAAAAGAGCTAAGCTCAAAGCCAGCTCCGGTTTGCTATATAGATGTATGTTTCCGATGCTCATGTCAAGATCCTTGATCCTGGCAAGTTCGCTGCCGTATTCGGCCGTGAATTCGGAAAACGCGGAGAAATTGTTCTTGACCTGTCCGATTATGTATGTCTCGACCATCCTGTCATTGGCATTTACCGTAGTTCCGGCAGCAGCCATGATCTCGATCGTCTTCGCGGAAAGAGAAGAGATGAGCGTCCTGGGCAGAGTTAGCATGTATGTCAGAGGCTTATAGATAACTTCTACCAGGCCGAACATTATCAGGAGGTTGATCAGCATCGGAGCGCATCCCGCAGTCGGACTGTAGCCGTAATCCATCTGCAGTTTCGTCAGCTCCTCGTTGAGCTTGTTCTGGTCGTTCCTGTACCTTGCCCTCAGATCTTCTACCATTGGGTTGAATGCGGACATGGTAGCGGTAGCCTTATGCTGCTTTACGCTTATCGGGAACATGAGGATCTTGGTGAGGAGCGTGAAAAGGAACAGCGCCGCTACATACGAAAGAGGCAGGTGCAGGATCTCAGTGACCAGCCAGTAGCAGCCTTTCATTAGATATCCGAGCGGGTAAGCGATAATGCCGCTGATAAGTGACATTTTCTTTCCTCCAAGATTAGCGATTTTTTTCCTGCACGTCCTTCCCTTTCTTCTGCGGGACAGGATCGTACCCCCATCCGCCGAAAGGATTGCATCGTGCTATACGACGAATCCCCAGCCAGGTCCCTTTGAACGGACCATGGATGCGGATCGCCTCAATCATATATTCACTGCATGTCGGAATATACCGGCAGTTGCTTCCTATCATCGGAGAGATGAATCTCTGATAGAGCCTGACTATACCTATAAGCAGTCTGCTCAGCATACTCTGACTCCCGCAGCAGTAAGGTGCTCTCTGAGAACATCCCTTATCTCATTGCTCGATGCCTTGCAGGAGGGATGTCTGCAAACGATAACGATATCCAGGCTTTCCTCGTTATCACGCAGTAACTGAGACGCGGCAGCTCTGACGACCCGCCTCGCTCTGTTTCTCTCAACAGCACAGCCTATCTTCTTCCCTGTCGTTATGCCGAGACGGATCCCGCCGCTTCTTCTTTTGACGATGTATGTCACGATAAGCGGAGATACATAACTGATCCGGCTCTTATACGCTCTCAGGAACAGATAATTCCTGTTGATGGTCTCAAATCTCATTGAAATCACTGCATAATAATAAAGCCAGCCTTGCAGGTTGGCTCTTATTTTACGCTGTCAGGCGGGCCCTGCCACGCGCGCGGCGGCGCGCCAATACCTTGCGGCCGTTGGATGTGGACATCCTCTTGCGGAATCCATGCACGACCTTACGGGCGCGTTTTTTAGGATGATATGTGGGTCTCATAGGAACTACTCCTTCTATTTTTACCTTGCAAAGGAAAAGTATATCTAAAGGCATTTACCTTGTCAAGAAGGTTTCGGTCTGCCATTTCCGTATCATATATCGGGACACCCGGAGCATAAAACAGTCTGTTTTCACAAATAACGGCAAAAAACAGGCAAACAGCCTTCTTGCCTGTTTTCGGGCAACTCTTCAAAAAACATGCTGTTTTGATTCTGAGCCCTTTTTTATGCCTCTGAACGTGTTTCTTTGTTGAAAGACCTGTCCCGTAGATGTATAATTAATTTGTATTATTATCGTATATTATATATTCTTTCATCTTGTTTTATAGAGGACTATCCATATGGAATCTTTCTCCCAGTGTCTTGAGGCAGTCAAGGAGTACTGCAGAGAATACATGCCGGATGCCGCTTACAATCTGTGGATAAAAGGGATCGAGGAGGTCTCTTATTCCGTAGACAGCGCGGTCGTCTCAGTATCCTCGGATTTTATCCGCCAGACCGTTGAGAGCAGATATCTCTCTCTTCTCCGCCAGGGCTTTGAAGCGGTGATCGGATATGATCTTGATCTTAAGATCGTCACAAGGAACAGTGAATCACAGCCTGCTGAACCTGTGCAGGATGCCAGACCGGCGTCTCCGTCTTCCGCCTATACCTTTGAGAACTTCGTCATCGGTCCGGACAACAGGTTCGCACATGCTGCTGCGGTAGCGGTTGCCGCGAATCCATCCAATGCTTATAACCCTCTGTTCATCTACGGTCCCTCCGGACTCGGGAAGACACACCTTCTTATGGCCATAAAGAACCAGCTGGCAGAGACCAGACCGGAACTCAATGTCCTATATATAGGCGGCGATGCCTTCACGAATGAACTGATCGCGGCGATAGGCTCCGGTTCAACGGAACCTTTTCATGATAAATACCGCAATGTGGACGTATTGCTCGTGGACGATGTCCAGTTCATCGGGGGAAAGGACTCCACTCAGGAGGAATTCTTCCATACCTTCAATGCGCTGCATGAAGCCCACAAACAGATAGTCCTGACATCAGACCGTCCTCCGAGAGAGATCAAGAGCCTGGAAGACAGGCTCCGCACCAGGTTCGAATGGGGACTTCTGGCTGACGTAAAGCCGCCGGATATCGAGACCAGGATCTCTATCCTTTACCGCAAGGCAAATGATATGAACATGACTCTGGCTCCTGAGGTCGCGGAATACATAGCAAAGCACCTCAAAAACGACGTCAGGCAGCTGGAAGGAGCTGTTAAGAAGCTCTATGCGTACTCTCTGATCAACGGGTCCGATCCGAACCTGGATGCCGCGCATGATGCCATCCAGGATATCGTGAACGAACAGATGCCTTGGCCTGCCACCGTCGACAAGATCATAGGAGAAGTAGCGCGCACCTTCAATGTCACCGCGGAGGATATCCGTTCCAGCAGACAGAACGCTCAGATATCCCAGGCGAGACAGGTGTCCATGTATATCATCCGTGAAGTGACAGGAAACACCCTCGACAAGATAGGAAACGAATTCAGCCGAAATCACGCTACCGTCGTCTATGCCATCGACAAGATCATCAGACAGATGGAGGAAGACAGAAATCTCAGATCTATAATCGAGGACATAATCAAAAACTGCCAGCAGTAATAAACAAATATTCAACAATTGACATAAGTTTTTCAACAGTTTTGACTCCGGTCAGTTTTCCTTGAAAGAGTTCATAAAAATCTCTGACAGACGACTGACACCTGAGCGATCCGGAAGAACCTCATTTCTAAACGGATAAAACATCTTTTCAACAGATCAACAGCCACTAATACTGATACTAAATAAACAGTAAAGAATAATCTTACAGGAGCGTTTTCATGAAGATCATCTGCAGCAGAAACGAACTTCTCACCGCGATCACGGGAGTGGGAAGGGCAGTAAGCACAAAGTCACCTGTTCCGGCAATGGAAGGTATCCTTTTTCAGTGTGAGGACAACTCGCTGAAACTTACTGCGTACGACCTTGAACTTGGAATAATCACATATACTCCGGCAGAGATCTATGAGCCGGGAGACATAGTGATCAACGCCAGACTTCTGGGAGAGATACTCAGAAAAAGCGAAGGGGAGAGCATCCAGATAGAGACGGAACCGAACCTCATGGTAAAGATCAACAGCGGAGCCACGAGATACTCATTCATGGGGCTTCCGTCCACCGATTTCCCGGAACTTCCGGTGCCGGATACCGATTCCACTTTCTCAATTCCCGGACAGGATGTGCAGGAGCTTATCTCAAAGACGATATATGCCGTTTCAGTAAGCGATCAGAAGCCGGTTCATACGGGAAGCAAATTCATTTTTGAGGACGGAACTCTCACCGTTGTCTCAGTAGACGGACACAGGCTTGCGGTAGCAAGAAAGAGCGGTCTCGATTACAGGGAAGACAAGTCCTTCATAATCCCCGCAAAGACACTGCAGGAAGTTAGCAGGCTGATCGGAGACAGGGAAGAGAACGTGCGCATCGGTACTGCAAGAAGATACGCGGTGTTCAATCTTGTCGGATATACGGTGGTAACAAGACTGCTGGAAGGAGATTTCCTCGACTACAAGAAGAGCATTCCGGTCAGTTACAAGACGACTGCGACAGTGGATACCGACGCCCTTGCAGATTCTGTCGAGAGGGCCTCTCTCATAATCAGCGACAGGTTCAAGAGCCCGATAAAGATGAATTTCGAAGACGGAAGGCTCAGTATAAGCTGCAATACATCGACCAGCTCGGTATATGACGAGATAGAATGCGGGCTCGAAGGGGATCCGATAGATATAGGATTCAACTACAGGTATATACTTGATGCCCTGAAGAATGCCGGAACACAAAAGGTCATTATGAGACTCAACCAGCCTACGATGCCCATGACTATAGTGCCGGTAGAAGGAGATGACTTCCTTTATCTTGTTCTTCCGGTGAGGCTCAGATCCAATGAATAGAATAGTGATACATACCGAATACATCACCCTTGCGCAGTTTCTCAAGTATTCAGGGGCAGCGATGACCGGGGGAGAAGCTGACGAAGCGGTGAGAGCCGGTGAAGTAAAGGTCAACGGCGAAGTCTGTCTGATGAGGGGAAAGAAGCTCCGCGGAGGAGAGACAGTAGAAGTTTTCGGCGAGATATATCAGGTAGCAACAAGTTGAAACTGATAAGTGAGACAGTAAGAAGTTTCCGTAACATAAAAAATGCGGAGTTCTATCCTTCGACTGCCGTGACGGTGGTATGCGGAGAGAACGGTCAGGGAAAGACCAACCTTCTCGAAAGCATATTCATGCTTACCGGCGCGAAGAGCTTTCGCCACGTCAAGGACAGGGAATTGCCTGACAAAGACGGGGATGGGCGGGCAGAGATAGACTCTGTGTTTTTTGCTGAAGGAAGGAGACAGGAGATAAGGCTCTCTGTCGGAAGCAAGGGAAGGACAGCTTCGCTCAACAGGGGAAGCGAGAAGAAAGCTTCCGAACTGGCAGGAAAGTTCTGCTGCGTGGTATTCTCTCCGGAACATCTCGACCTGGTTAAAGGAACACCTGCAGAAAGAAGGAGATTCATCGATACGGCCCTTTGCCAGCTGTCAGCGGGCTATCTGTCAAAACTGAGAGATTACATGAGGCTTCTTGCGCAGAAGAATGCGCTTCTCAAGGACGCAAGAAACATATCCGCTGCGTATGACATGCTGGATGTCTATGACGAGAGACTGGCGGAGACTGCCGCTTACATAACGGCATACAGAAGAAGATTCGCGGCAGAGGTGGAAGAGGAAGCAAGGGAAGCGTATTCATCCGTTTCCGGAAACAGGGAAGTCTTTGGAATAAACTATCTGAGCACTACCGGGAATGACGATGAGCTCTCCGAGATATCAAGAATGATAAGTTCCGCGAGAGGAGACGATATCAGACTCGGTTATTCGACCGTCGGACCGCACAGAGATGATCTGGAACTGCTGCTGGACGGAGATCCGGCCAGAGTTTACGGGTCTCAGGGACAGCAGAGGACCGCTGTGCTTGCCCTGAAACTTGCAGAAGCCGGACTGTTCAGAAAAAAACTGGGAGAGGAACCGGTACTTCTCCTTGACGACGTTCTGTCCGAACTTGACGGAAGCAGACAGGAGTTTCTTCTCAGGAGGCTTGGAGGATCCCAGGCAGTAATAACCTGCTGCGATCCTAATTTCATCGAGAGGGAGACGGATGCCGATGTCTGGAGGATGGACAGCGGCATGCTGACGCGGGCAGGAGACTGAAAAGGATGTACCTTCATATTGGAAACGGAATGGTCATAGATGACCGTGAGATAGTGGGGATATTCGACATCGACTACTGTTCGGTAGACAGAAGGACCAGAAGATATCTGGCAAATGCCCAGAAGGAGGGCAGAGTGGTAGACGTATCGCAGGAGATACCCAAGAGTTTCATCGTGGTCTCGGGAAGAGACGGTGAAAAAGTATATATAACGAACATATCGCCGGCAACACTGACAAAAAGAGCGGGATCAAAGGATCCCTACGGCGCGGAGAACAGCTGAAAAAAGGAATCAAGATGGCAGAAGAAAAGAAAAACATCAATTCACCTGTCGGTGAAGAAGAGAAAAGAAACGAACAGAGCTATGACGCAAGCGACATAGAGGTCCTTGAGGGTCTTGAAGCGGTACGCAAACGTCCCGGTATGTATATCGGAACGACGGGAGCGGCCGGTCTTCATCACCTCGTATATGAGATAGTAGATAACTCCATAGACGAAGCTTTGGCAGGCTACTGCACCGAGATCAACGTAAGGATCCTCCCCGGAGAGATAATCGAGGTAAAGGACAACGGAAGGGGAATCCCTGTCGGAATACAGCCTAAAGTCGGCCTTCCGGCCGTCACTGTCGTGTATACGATCCTGCACGCCGGCGGAAAGTTCAGCGGAAAAGGGTATCACTTCTCCGGAGGTCTTCACGGAGTAGGCGCATCTGTCGTAAATGCGCTGTCTGAGTGGCTGGAAGTTACCGTCTTCTCTGACGACGGGAAAACATATTTCCAGAGATTCAACAGAGGCAAGCAGGAAGAGGATCTCAAGGTCATAGGGACCTGTGACGATACGGGAACCATGGTAAGGTTCCACGCAGATCCGGACATATTCGAGAATGTCAGATACGAGTATGATGTCCTCCTTCAGAGACTGAGGGAGCAGGCATTCCTCAATGCAGGCGTCAGGATCAATCTGTCTGATGAGAGAGAAACAGAGACAAGAAGCGACTCGCTTCAGTTCGACGGAGGCATCTCTTCTTTTGTCGAGTTCGAGAACAGGGAAAGAAACTATGATGTCCTGCACGAACAGCCCATATATTTCAAGCGCGAGGGCTCATTCCCGGGGCAGAGGATAAATGAAAACACAGGTGAAGCAGAGAATTCGGAACTTGCATATGAAGTCGAGGTAGCGATACAGTACAACGATTCATTCAAGGACATGATCCTCTCCTTCGCAAACGATATCCGCACTGCAGACGGAGGCACTCATGAGGACGGTTTCAAGAATGCTCTGACCAGAGTGTTCAATGAGTACGGAAAGAGCCACTCGATACTCAAGGACGGAGACGACGGCCTCAAGGGCGAGGATGTGAGAGAAGGACTGGCCTGCATCATAAGCGTAAAGCTTCAGGAGGCTCAGTTTGAAGGACAGACAAAAGGAAAACTCGGAAATCCGGAGATGAGGGGCATCCTCAACAGTCTGACATACGAGAAACTCAGTGAGTATTTCGAAGAGAACCCGTCTGTCGCAAGGGCGATCCTGGATAAGGCGATGCTTGCTTCCAGGGCAAGGGAAGCCGCCAGAAAGGCAAGAGAGCTGACAAGAAGGAAGACCGCTCTTGATACGGCTACCCTTCCCGGAAAACTCGCTGACTGTTCTTCCCGTGACAACACGATGACAGAGATATACATCGTCGAGGGAGACTCAGCAGGAGGCTCCGCCAAAGAAGGAAGAGACCGCCGCTTCCAGGCGATCCTCCCGCTCTGGGGAAAGATGCTGAACGTTGAGAAGGCGAGGATAGACAAGGTATACGGAAACGACAAACTCATGCCGGTCGTAACGGCTCTCGGAACAGGGATCGGCGATGAGTTCGATATAGAAAAGCTGAGGTACGGCAAGGTCATCATCATGGCGGATGCCGATGTGGACGGATCTCACATAAGAGTACTGATGCTGACTTTTTTCTTCCGCTACATGAAAGATCTTATAGAGCAGGGACATGTTTATCTTGCCCAGCCGCCTCTTTACAGGCTGACAAAGGGACAGACGATCAAATATGCATATACGGATGAGGAACTGATCCAGCTGCAGAATGAGATGGGCGGAAACAATATCAAGGTAAACCGCTATAAAGGCTTAGGCGAGATGAATCCCTCGCAGCTGTGGGAAACCACTATGGATCCGGAGTTCAGGACTCTTAAAAAGGTCACTGTTGAAGACGCGGAGATGGCAGACAAAGCCTTTGCCATCCTTATGGGAGACAAAGTCCAGCCCAGAAGGGAATTCATAGAGAAAAATGCGCAGTTCGTCAGGAATCTGGACGTATGATCAATGGCAGAAGAGATAAGACAGACCACATTCTCGTTTGATGAAGATGAAGCAAAGGCTGTTGCGAGATGTGAGGTCGGTGTAGGGGATCTGCCGGGCAAAGCTACTTTCTGGATCGTGTTTGCTGTTCTCCTGTCCGTCGGGGCAGGTATCATTCTGGAACTTCCTCTTCCTTCGGCAAACATGCTGGGAATATACGGTGCGACTGCGCTTCTGTGGATCCTGTTCATGATCTACATAAGGCACAGGCTCCGCGTAACAGAGGAAGAACTGAAAAAAAGGACGCTGATCCTGGTGGAAGAAACAGGCGGATTTGCGCTTTATGAGTTCAGCACTGAACTCAGGTATCATGCAGGGTATGAAGAGATAACATCTGTGGAAAAGGGAGATCACATCTACAGGATCTCCGCTCCGATGGGAAGGATATGCCTTCCGGTCAGAAAGATCCCATCGGAATTCAGAGACAGACTCGATTCACTGAAGGATGCCAGGCAGATACCAAGGAACTGGATGTAAGGAGTTAGAATGGACGAGTTCAACATTGAAAATGAAAGAATAATAGACGTAGACGTCGAAAAGGAAATAAAGCAGAGTTTTCTCGACTACTCCATGTCGGTAATAGTATCCAGAGCGCTGCCTGACGTCAGAGACGGGCTCAAGCCGGTACACAGAAGGATACTCTATGCCATGGGTGAGATGGGACTCACACATGAGAAACCCACGAGAAAGTGTGCCACGGTAGTAGGAGACGTGCTGGGTGCATACCATCCGCACGGAGACATGTCCGTTTACAATGCTCTTGTTCGTCTGGCGCAGAGCTTCTCCCTGCGTTATCCACTTGTGGAGGGACAGGGTAACTTCGGATCCGTGGACGGTGACCCGCCTGCAGCTTACAGGTACACCGAAGCCAGGATGTCCAGGATCGCGGCCACGATGCTGACGGACATAGACAAGGAGACGGTGGATTTCATACCCAACTTCGATGACACGACCGTAGAGCCTGCCGTACTACCGGCAAGGATCCCGAACCTGCTGGTGAACGGTTCAAACGGCATCGCAGTCGGCATGGCGACCAATATACCTCCTCACAACCTGAGCGAAGTCATCGCTGCGATCGATTATCTGATCGATAATCCCGACTGCGACGTGTTCGATCTTATGGAGTACATCCAGGGACCGGATTTCCCGACCGGCGGCATAATCATGGGAAGAAGCGGGATCAGGGCAGCGTACGGGACAGGCAGGGGCAAGATCACGCTCAGAGGAAAAGCGGAGATCGAAGAGCAGAAGAACGGAAGGTTCCGCATTCTGGTCACGGAGATCCCCTACATGGTGAATAAGGCTGAACTCATCAGGAATATCGCGGATCAGGTAAAGGACAAAAAGATCGACGGTATCTCTGACCTTCGCGATGAGAGCGACAAGAAGGGCATGCGCATCGTCATAGAACTCAAGAGAGATGCGAACCCCACCATCGTCGTCAATCAGCTTTACAAACTGACACAGCTACAGGAATCCGTTGGCGTGATCATGCTCGCGCTTGACAACGGCGTACCGAAGGTCATGGACCTCAAGACCATGCTGGTGAAATACCTCGAGTTCCAGGAGGAAGTGATTAGAAGGCGCAGCGAGTTCGATCTGAAGAAGGCAAAGGACCGCGCGCATGTCCTGGAAGGCCTGCACCG
>CACYBC010000067.1 GCA_902772615.1 uncultured Ruminococcus sp. | reverse complement strand
GTGAGCTCCTGCATGGGCTTGACTGTCAGGTTGGATCCGACTGCCCAGTAGGCTCCGAGGATGACGGACATGACGATCAGAAGGGCTACGTTGTGCTCACGCAGTGCGGGGAGCGCGAACAGGATGAGCCAGTAAGCCGTGGCGGCCTGCTGTACCTGGACGTGACCGGTGGTGAACAGTGTGCGGCACTTTGTGATCTTGTTGAAACGGACCAGGAGGATGTTGACGATGAAGGCGATGAGCAGCAGGGTCATGACCTGTGCGAAGCCTTTTCCGAATGTCTCCTCGACACCGGCCGTTACTGCGTTCTGACCATAGTAGGGGTCGATGACGCAGGCTGTGAGGTTGAAACGGTCCTTGAGACCGGCAAGGATGGGGCGGAAGTTGCTGGTCAGTCCGCCTGAACCGACGTTAAGGATCAGCATTCCGATGATGGCCTTGAGCGTTCCAGCCAGTGTGTCGTACCACTTCTTGCCCATGAGGCAGTAGCCGACGAGTGTCAGGAAGCCGACCATGTATGGAGCTTTCTGCAGAATGTAGGTCGCAAAAAAGTTCCAGATCGCGCTAAGAATTTGCATGACTCTCTCCTTGTTTTTGTGGTGGTTGTTTTATATGAATAACCGCCTGTGCGGCATATTCCGGTGTTTTGGGCGGGATCACTCCTCGCAGGGGTATTTTTCTGCGGCTGCCAGAATGTCTTCCGGTGTCCTTGCCGCCTGCAGCGCGTCCAGAAGGTCGTCGTTCACGAAGACGTTGGAGAGCTGCATGATGTTGTCGGTGTGCTCATCCGGATTCGCGGACGAGAGGGTGAAGAAGAGGTTGGCTTCCTTGTGCTCGCCGTCCTCGTCATAACCGAAATCGATCATCTTCTCAGTCACCATGAAACCGATGCCGGTCTTGTAGGCGCCTTTTGCGTTCTCGGTGGTGTGGGGCATCGCGACGTTGTGGTCGAATACCATATAGGGGCCGTACTTCTCGATGCATGCGACGATCTCCTCGTGGAAATCCTCGCTGACGGATCCGTCTTCCACCATGGGAAGAAGGCTGAGCCTTACGGCTTCCTGCCAGGTGACGCCATCACCGTCTATAAATGTATAATGTTTCTTTTCTACTATATCCTTGAAAATATCTGCCATTGGACATGCTCCTCCTTTCTCACACAGTAATGTTACTTGAGCCGGAAAACAAAATCAATGATTATTTGTTTGTTTTTTGATAGTTTTTGCGGAAAAACGGCAAGTTTGTGAAAAACGCACAAACGCCACAAGCTCCGGAGGGCAAAATGCATATATGCAGTTTTCACATTAATTTGCTGCCTGATTAGGCGAAAGTGCTGAATTTAATCGACACATCCCCCAAATAACGTTTATTATGCGGATTCTTATTGACCGCAGACGGCAAAAGAAAGTATCATATCCCCATAGGGTCATGGATCCTTTTCGTGATCAGAGACAGCAAAATAATGTGCCGTTTATGATAGTTATATGATCGTTATTGGCGAAAATGCTTAACATCATTTCGAAAAGACCGACCTTAATCCGATCGATAATGCGTCACAAAGATGCTTAGGAGGAAGAATATGAGCAAGATCAGCGAGATGACCAGAGAAAAATGGGTCATGAGCACCTTCCCGGAGTGGGGGACATGGCTCACTGAAGAGATCGACAACTGGGAAGTCAAGCCCGGCACCGTCGCCATGTGGTGGCTCGGCTGCGTCGGAATGTGGTTCAAGACACCCGGCGGCGCCAACATCACTGTCGACCTCTGGGCCGGAAACGGCAAGAGGACACACGGAGACGGCAAGATGAAGGTCGGACATCAGATGGCCAACATGGCCGGCGTCCGCGCCATGCAGCCCAACCTCAGGAACGTTCCGTTCGTCATCGATCCATTCATGATCAATCATCTGGATGCGGTCCTGGCCACACACTATCATCAGGACCATATGAGCGCGGAGCTCGCCGCCCACGTAGTCAACAGCGGCATGACAACGACTGACGAGAACGGCAACGAGATCCCGGTGCCCTTCATCGGTGCACAGAAGTGCGTCGACTACTGGATCGACTGGGGCGTGCCCGCAGACCGCTGCATAGTGGTCAAGCCCGGCGACGTGATCAAGATCAAGGATATCGAGATCGTGGCAGTCGACTCCTTCGACCGCACCTGCATCGTCACCACAGACTCCACGGGTCCCGACAGGGAAGACCTGGCCGGCAAGTGCCCGACGGACATGGATGAGAAGGCCGTCAACTACATCATCAAGACCCCCGGCGGAAACATCTATCACAGCGGCGACTCCCATTACTCCATCTATTTCGCCAAGCACGGCAAGGATTACGACATCGACGTCGCAACCGCGGCGTTCGGATGCAACCCCGTTGGAATCCAGGACAAGATGGAAGCGACCGATGTGCTTCGCATGGCCGAGGCTCTGCAGTGCAAGGTGGTCATCCCGATCCATCACGATGTGTGGACCAACTTCCAGGCCGACGTCAACGAGATCAAGGTCCTCTGGGAGATGAGGAAGGACCGTCTGGACTACAAGTTCCATCCCTTCTTCTGGGAAGTGGGCGGACACTATGTGTACCCCGATGACAAGGATCGCATGGCCTATCACCATGACAGGGGATTCCATGACTGCTTCGAGTACGAGCCCAACGTCCCGTACCGCAGCGTACTGTGATCCGGAACGAACTTATTGTGTAAAGAACCTCTGCACCGGGCATGCCCGGTGCAGAGGCATGGAGTTTTGATATGAGAGCAGAAAAAAAGGTCATAGACCAACTCAATAAATGCTACGCCGTTGCGGAATTCGATTTTGACGGGAAGCGCCATATTATCACCGCCGCAGAGAAGACCGATCCCTGCTATATGTATGATCTGGAGGGAAACAAGGAGGGAACTCTGTGGGAGGGACCCGGCGGGGTCATGACACTGTGCCAGTATCCGCTTTCCGAGGATGACGATCCCGTGCTGCTTGCGACGCAGAAATTCTATTCGCCCAACGATTCCGCAGACGCCAAGATAGTCTATTACACCAGGGAGAACGGAGAATGGAAGTGCCATGTGCTCTGCGATCTGCCCTTCGTGCACAGGTTCGGGGTGGCGCAGCGCAGAGGTGTCTGGTATCTGATCGCCTGCACGTTGAAATCTGCGCATGCATTCAGGGATGACTGGACCTGCCCGGGAAGGATCTGGGTGGCCGAACTTCCGGAGAATATCAGGGAATACGGCGAAGACAACCAGCTCAAGCTGCAGCCGCTGGTGAGCGGACTGTACAAGAACCACGGATTCTGCCGCTGCGAGGAGAACGGATACGGATTCTTCATGGTGGGAACCGAGAACGGTGTCTACAGAGTGGATCTGCCCGAGGAGAAGGGCGGAGAGTGGAAGGCCGAGTGTGTCCTCGAAGTGCCGACCAGCGACATGCTCTACCAGGACTATGACGGAGACGGGAACAGAGAGCTTCTGATCCTCTCGCCGTTCCACGGCGATACTCTCTCGGTCTACAAGGACAGCGGCGAAGGATTCAAAGAGGTATTCACCTGCGGCAAAAAGATGCCGTTCCTGCATGCGATCTGGGGAGCCGAACTGTTCGGAAGACAGGTGGCTCTGATCGGCAACCGTCAGGAGGACAGAGAACTCCTGGCTGTTTACCACGACGGAACGGACTATGTCATCGACGTTCTGGATGCCGGAGCAGGTCCCGCAAACTGCATGCACTTCAGAAACGGCAACAGGGACATGATCCTCGCCGCCAACAGAGAGACCGACGAAGTCGCTCTCTACACGCTGTATGAATGAGGTGCCGGATGGAAGAGAACAGATCCTATTCACTGGGACTTTATGAGAAGGCGATACCGGTGGGAATGACTTTCCCCCAGATGTTCGCCATAGCCAAACAGTGCGGGTTCGACAGGCTGGAGATAAGTGTGGACGAGACCGACTGGAGACAGGAGCGCCTTGAGTGGGACGCCTCCAGGCAGAGAGAGCTCGGAGCGCTGTCAAGGGCGATGGATGCTCCGCTGCTGACAATGTGCCTTTCCGGACACAGAAAATATCCGTTTGGCTCCCATGACAGCGAGACACGCAGACGTTCTTTGGATATAATGGAGAAGGCGATTAGATTCGCCGACAACGCCGGAATATCCGTCATCCAGCTCGCAGGATACGACGTGTACTATGAGCAGGGCGACGACGACACCAGAAAATGGTTCGCGGAGAACCTGCGCAGGTCAGTCGACATGGCCGCTAAGGCCGGAGTGGTCCTCGCGTTCGAGACCATGGAGACGCCGTTCATGGATACCGTCGAGAAATCCATGAAGTACGTCAGCGAGATCGGATCTCCCTGGCTCGGAGTCTATCCCGACATAGGGAACCTCAAGAATGCCGCGGTGCTTTACGGCACCGATGTGGTGGAGGATATGATGCTCGGAGCGGGACACATTTTCGCTGTCCATCTCAAGGAGACCAAGCCGGGGCTTTACAGGGACATGAACTTCGGGGAAAGCACCGGACACACCGAGTACGAGCGCTGCATCGAAGCCAGTCTCAGGATGGGCGTAAGGATGTTCACCGGCGAGTTCTGGTACCAGAAGGGCCAGGACTACATGAGCGTGATCGCCGATTCCGCGAAGTTCCTCAGGGAAAAGATAGAGGCGTCGGCTGAAAATTTGGCACATTAAGCAAAGGAGATATCATCGAAATGTTAGAGCAGCTCAAGAAAGAAGTATTTGAGGCCAATATGCTTCTGCCGAAGTATGGCCTTGTCACATTCACCTGGGGCAATGTCTCGGGCATCGACCGCGAGAGCGGACTGGTCGTCATCAAGCCCAGCGGTGTCGATTATGACATCATGAAGGCGGAAGACATGGTAGTCGTGGATCTCAACGGCAAGGTCGTGGAAGGAAAACTGAAGCCCTCCTCCGACACAGCCACCCATGTGGAACTTTACAAGGCGTTCCCCAACATCGGCGGAGTAGTGCATACCCATTCACCCTTCGCCACCAGCTGGGCGCAGTCCGGCAGGAGCATTCCCTGCTACGGCACCACCCACGCGGACTATTTCTACGGCGAGGTCCCGACTCTCCGCTGCCTGACAGCCGAAGAGATCGAGGAAGCCTACGAAGAGAACACGGGGCACCTGATCGTCAATGAGTTCGCAAGACTGAACAAGGACTATGAGGCTGTTTCCGCCGTCCTGTGCAAGAACCACGGACCCTTCTGCTGGGGCAAGAACCCGGAAGATTCAGTCCACTGCGCAGTCGTCCTCGAAGAGGTCGCAAAGATGGCGTTCTGGACCGAACTGATACAGCCCAAGGTGCAGCCCGCGCCGCAGGAACTTCAGGACAAGCACTATTACCGTAAGCACGGCGCCAACGCCTACTACGGACAGAACTGAGAAGGCTGATGCCTATCAACATCAAAGGAGAACATCATGAAGGAATTTGAATTCGTCGTAACAGATCCCGTAGGTATCCACGCGCGTCCCGCAGGAAACCTCGTCAAGGAGATCAAGAAGTACACCGATTCCAAGATCAGCCTCACGAAGGGCGAGAAGACCGTTGACGGACTTCGCCTCATGGCTGTCATGGGCCTCGGCGTAAAGCAGGGCGAGACCGTCAAGTTCACGGTCGAAGGCGGAGATGAAGATGCCGTAGTGGAATCCCTGAGCGCCTGGCTCAAAGAGAACCTCTGATAAAAGCCGGAGCAGACGGCACAGCAGTCTGCTCCTTTCAAATCCAAAAAACAGTTAGGAGAATTCCGATGATCACTATTCAGGGAAAAGGTGTTTCCACAGGAGTGGCAGAAGGTCCCCTTTATTTCTATAAGCGCGC
>CACYBC010000066.1 GCA_902772615.1 uncultured Ruminococcus sp. | reverse complement strand
TTTATTGCGTCTGCAAGAGTTCCCTTGACCATATCCCGGTTGGTGATCTTTGCCATCTCTTCCTTTACCGGGTTAAGATTATCTCTTCCCTCATAGATGGCTCCCGTCCTGTCGCACATGATGACATTCCTGAGTCCCATTGATACCAGCAGTTTAATGATGGCTATTCCCGCCGCACCTGCGCCGGAGGTCACGACATTTATATCCCGTATGTCTTTCCCGACAACTTTTAGAGCATTCAGAGCTGCGGCAAGGACGACGACAGCCGTACCGTGCTGGTCATCATGGAATATCGGTATGTCACAGATCTCCTTGAGTTTCTCCTCGATCTCGAAGCATCTGGGCGCGGAGATGTCCTCCAGATTCACGCCTCCGAAACTTCCGGCTATAAGCGAGACAGTCCTTACTATCTCATCAACATCCTTGCTCCTGACACAGAGCGGGAATGCATCCACATCCGCAAACCTCTTGAACAGAGCGCATTTGCCCTCCATTACGGGCATTCCGGCTTCGGGCCCGATATCGCCCAGGCCAAGGACTGCGGTGCCATCCGTGATAACCGCCACCAGATTTCCTCTTCTGGTGTACTTATAGGAAAGGTCGACATCCTTCTGTATCTCCAGACAGGGTTCCGCAACGCCCGGCGTATACGCTACCGACAGTTCCTGAGGATTATTGATAGAAGCTCTTCCGACAACCTCTATCTTCCCTTTCCATTCCTCGTGCGCCTTGAGCGCTATCTCTCTCTTGTCCATTATTGATAACTCCTTTATTTATCTGTGCCCGCTGAGTTCCTGTCCCGCACAGGATCATGTCAGGCTTCTCTTACCCATTTGCCGGTGATGTGCTCCGGTCTGAGAGCAAACATAAGAGTGCGATCTCCGTTTTTCTCGATCTCAAGGTCGATGTATTCCTCATCCTGTGTGAATTTCCTGCTCAGTTCTCTCGCTATCCTGCCGATGCGCTCCCTGTCATCTATTATCTCTATCCGTCCGAAGACGACCGCGCTTCTGATGGTCAGTGCCCAGTCTCCGTCCTTTTTTTCTCCTCTGTCAAAAACACAGAAGGAAGCTTTGTCGCATCTTTTTATGGAATCTATCTTGTGTCCTGTCATTCCGCTGTGAAAGTAGATCAGGCCGTCTTCATCGGAATAATAGTGGTTGAGCGGTATACCATAAGGATATCCGTCATCTCCCTGGACCGAGAGCACACCTCTCAGCTCATCCCTGAGCAGCGAGATCGTCTCCTCTTTTTCCAGTCTTCGTGCAGTTCTTGTCACTTCTCTGAACATCTGATCTTTCCCTCTAGCAACATGGTTGCCGCACAGTACCGCCGATCCTCAGCCCGCATGCGGCCTCAGGCAGCGTTACCGGTACTGCTTGAATGCATCTATGTGCATCTTTACGAACATATCCCTGTTAAGATCAAAGGCAACCATCGCATTGGGCTTAACGCCGGCACATATCTCATCGGTCACAGTGCATGCACGGGTATACTGTCCGTTGAGGTCCACTTCGACATGACAGGCTTTCGCCTTAAGCACTGAAGGGTTCATAAGCCACGCAGTCGGCACCGAATCATGTATTACCGCTCTTCTCTCACCGCTGAGTTTCTCCTGCGCCGAGATATAATCCTGGGTCATATCGTAATAAAAACGTCCGACACTACCACCGATCAGCCTGAACATTTCAAGATCATCCTTGATGAAGTAGGCTTTCTGCGTAGCCTCCAGTCCGCACATGACGATACGGAGGCCGCTTTGAAGCACGATCTGCGCAGCCTCAGGATCGGCCACTATATTTGATTCTCCGGCAGGGAGCGTGTTCCCGCTGTAAGCAGAGCCTCCCATCATTGCTATCCCGTCTATGCGGCGTCTGAGTTCCGGATACGAGATTATCAGCGAAGCGATGTTTGTCAGCGGTCCAAGGGAGACTATAGTGACTTTTGTCTCTTCCTTTCTGATCAGAGCCGCCATATAATCCACCGCATCGGACTCCACCTCGACATGTACCGGGTCGGAGAGCGAGTGTCCCATGTTGCCAAGTCCGTCTTTCCCGTGTATGAACGCACCTCTGCTGTTCGAGTACTTTTTGATCTTCCCGAACAGAGGCCCTGAAGCCCCTTTTGCAACTCTGACTCTCTTTTCAAGCAGCTCCAGTATCTTGATGGCATTTACAGTAGCTCCGTCTGCACTGACATTTCCGTAACTCGTAGTGATGCCCAGTACTTTCAGCTGCGGAGAACTGAGAGCGAGCATGACGGAATATGCGTCATCCACACCCATGTCAGTATCGATTATCACCGGTATCCGGTCAACCATCAGAATAATCTCCTGTCATATGCCTTCAGGCAGCGGAAATAAAAATCAGAAAACATCTCCCGGGTCGTATATCTGGCGAGCCTTACGTTTGGACCGTCAGTAAACCTTTTTCCGAAATCAAACAGAGTGCGGCCTCCTGAAAGTTCGCTTCTCTGTTCCACCATAGTATAAACACTGGATACAGTGATCGCTGCCGGGATGGCAAGCACAAAAGCTGCGGCTGCATCGTGACTGATAATGGCTTCCGAACTGTCCAGTTCCAGCCGCGCACACAGCTCCCTGTTCCTCAGACTGCCGTTCACGACTGTTTTTTCAAGCAGTCCTTTCCACGGATTGTCTGCAGACAGGCTCCTGAGATTTCCCGCTTCTGCCACAGTCAGATGAGCGGATCTGCAGAATTCCAGATCCACAAGGTCCACCTGTTTGAAGCCTGCATCCAGTATGCTCTTAAACGCATGCGGGTCGCTGTATATGTTAAATTCCGCATAAGGCGTTGCATCTCCTCTTCTGGAGGCGCCTCCTGCGATCGTTATCCTCTTGATGTATTTAGGCAGGTCTCTGTGTCTGATCAGTGTAACGGCAATATTCGTAAGCGGTCCTGTACAGAACAGTTCTGCTTCTCCGTTCTGCTCGACTGCAGTCCTGTATATAAAGTCCCAGGGATGTTCATCCGCCAGATCCGGTCCCACTGTTCCTGAGGCAAGTTCATCCAGAACTGAGCAGTCAGCCGCTGTTCTCGTTTCTTTCCTTCTGACTATAAGCGCCTTTTCCGAACCGGATATGACCGGCCATTTACCGTCACATATGCTGCGCAGGAACTGAACATGAGCAGCCCCGCGATTCGGTGCAGCCGTGCCAAAGACAGTGCAGATCCCCTTTATGTCAAAAAGGCCGCAACCCTCTATGAGCATGAGCGCCTGCGCAAACTCGTACCCTGAATCCGTGTCTATGATAAGAGGTCGTCCAGCCATTCTTTTTCACCAAAGTAAAAATGATACCGTTTGTTTATTATAATATAATACGGGTCAGTTAATCTCAACAGTGCACCTGCCCGAAGGATCTGTTTCGGGCCGGCCGGAAAGGCAGCATCAGACAATGAGAGAGAAGACATACAGAACAGCATTCGGTGGAATCATCTCTGCGCTTGCACTGACATTCCTTTTTCTGGGCTCTGTTTTTCCTTTTGCTGACATCGCCGGCCCGGCATTCGCATCTCTTTGCGTACTTCTGACGGGTCTTGAATTCTCCGGGCGCTTCTCCTTAGGTGTATATGCGTCAGTCTCTGTACTTGCATTCATGCTGGTTCCTGACAAGGAGTCTGTTCTTCTGTTTATATTTTTCTTCGGATGGTTTCCGATCCTTAAAAAAGCTGCAGACAGTCGAATGAGACTTCTTCCCAGCCTGCTTGTCAAACTTGCCGCGTTCAATCTGAGCATCGTCCTGATGTACTGGCTCATACTGAAAGTTTTTGTCATCGAATCCGTAGCGGATGAGTTCTCTGATTACTCGACTGCAATGTATTTCCTGATAATGATCCTCGCCAACATAACCGTAATCATTCTTGATTATGCATTCTCAAAAGTTGCTTATCTTTACCTTAACATCTGGCGGAAGAAACTTATCAGATAGATCCGGATGTCATGCTAAATGATGAGGCCCGGCAATAGCCGGGCCTCATTTTTTACCATGACCGTTCCTTTTATTCTGTTTCCTCTTCAGGTACAGGAAGAAGAACTTCCGTCAGCTTTTCTACAGTTTTTCTTATCTCGGAAGATATGTCTGAACCGTCATAAAAGCAGAACACATATTTCTCATCCAGCGCATCAGGTTCAGGTCTTACCCCTGCAAGCACGCAATATGTCCCGCCGGAATCCAGGATCAGATCGTGGACCATAGGAGCAGACTCAGCGCTGACCGGAAAAACAAAAACGGCATCCACACCCTGCGCTATAAAACTGTTGACTGCATGCTCCTGCTGAAGCTGGTCTTCCTCTGAATAAAGGTAATCCACCTCAAATCTGGCTGTTTCTGTTTCCAGCGCGGCAAAGGCTTCATCCAGCGCTTTTTTATATCTTTTTGAAAGATCATCGCTCTCGGATCTAAGCACGGCACCTATGTAATAAGGCACCTGCCTGGGACCGTCCTTTCCATTCCCGCCGACACACGCCGACATAACGAAAGCAAGCACAAGGCAGCAGACCGCAGCCAGCATTTTCCCTGTGTTTCTACACTTCTTTTCTCCTGTCATGTACGGAAAGTCTCCTCATATAAGTTTATCCCATGGCGGAACAGCAGTTTCAATTATACATCCCGGCAACGAAATAATCACCTGTGGCCTTTGACTTTAACGGTCTTTCCTTCCAAAATGATGCTCACTCCGAGATCTGCCAGAAGATGCGTCGCATTGACGCATCTGCCGTCCGCTGCTACTGCATAGACATCCTCTCCGGCCTTGAGCGTATCGGAACAGCTTCTCACTGCATCCTTTCCGTTAAGTGAAACGGACACATCGCCCTGGTCGTCGTAATTCACTTTCCCCCCAACGGCTTTAATGATCGTCTCAAGCTGAGTCAGTGAGATGGCATCGTCTCTGCGGGAGGCATCAGATATCGCCACCAGCGTTCTTCCGTCCAGTTCGATCCTCAGACCTTCCTTGCGGTCATCCAGCTTAAGCAGTTCTTCCCCCAGTACCAGTCCGAGTCTCCAGATCCTCTTGATTATCTTATCCAGCTGTCCCTCGTTGTAAGGATAGAGCCTGCACACCTCCACCACACAGGAGAAGACATCATTCACATGGAGGTTATAGTTCATAGCGTATCCGCCGAACTTTACGCGCTCAGTTCCAAGGTCTTCAAATCCTGAATCCTCCGCCATTCTTTTTGCCAGTGCGGAATAACGGGACCTGTATTCATCCGTGGCATCTGAATCGATCCAGTTCAGTGTCTCTCCGAATTTATGGATATCAATAAATGCCTCTGCGGGAATGTTCCGCATGATATCTATGATCATCCTCGTCTCGGGTTCGCTCGCAGCTTCCGGGCCGCAGTAGTATCTTCTGGCCGGCCACATTATGCCGTTCTCCAGTTTCGGATCCCAGTGGTAGGGAAAGTTCCTGTTGAGATCCACCCCATTGGCGTTCGCCTTGTACTGATAAGGATAATCAGCGCCTTGCGCGTCATATTTCCACACAGGGAGAGTGCTTGCTCTGAATCCGTGCTGAGCGATATTAACGCCGTCCGGGTTTACCTGGGGAACGATATAGAAGGTGAAACTGTCCAGAAGTTCCCTGTACGATATGTATCCCTCTTCGCAGGTATCTTCACGGTATCCCGCAAGATATCTGTCAGCTATGTATGCGATGACATTGGATGTCACATATTCGCTGGCATGGATCGCAGCTTCCATATATATGACCCGTTCACCGCGTCCCATGGTAAAGCCGGGGATAGTCCTTCCTTCCACCGATGTTCCCGCATCAAAGGAAGTGACCAGGTCGGGATATGCCTTCTCAAGATCATTCACCCATGACACCACCGTGTCATATGTGGACTTGCGGTACGGATCGATCCGGACCGTTTCTCCTTCCGGAGACTTTTCTGGCTCTTTTTCTCTTCTTACATAACCCAGTTCTTCAGCGATCAGCGCCCTCTGATCCGCGTCTATATCCTCCATCTCAAATCCGATCTGGAGCATATCCTGATACTCTCTCCTGCAGAGTCCGAATCTGCTGCAGAGTTCCTCAGCAGAAACGAACTCTTCCGTTCCGTCATCCCTAAGATAATCAGAAAGTTCCGTATCCTGCCCTCCGAAACGGATCTTTCCTCCGAAGATCTCTCCTCCGAGGCCCTTGAGCACAGTCAGCGCAGGCACATAGATCTCATTTTCAATGATATACGGAGGAAGAGTCTCTTCCGTTTCCCCATAACTGCTGAGATACCTGTCCGCACCGACAAAAAAGACCGTATATCCGCTGACAGGTTCAGTCCGGTCCTTGAAAACGGCGCCGAACCTGAATGCTGCGATGCATGCGATCACAAGCGCAGCGATGATCAGTTTTTTATACAGTCTCATATTATAGTTTCAATCCTGTTTCGGTAAGTTCCTGGGAGACCTCGCGTATCTGCACCGGCAGAGATCCGGTGCTTTTAAACGAGCCACCTGCTTCCTCGCTTCTCGTTATCCTGCGGCAGCACTTCTCCCTCGATAGGCATTACCGCCTGCTTCATGAAGCGTTCAGCTCCTGTTCTGCCCAGAAGCAGATGCAATGTGGAGCTGGAGGGATTTCCCTCATCTATCATACGCTGTCTGAAGGCAGCCAGCTTGTTCCTGTACTCCTTGTCCTCATGGGCTTGCGGTATCAGAGAGAGATATGCTTCTACAGACCTGACCGCCATGTCGGTGAGCTGCATCTCAGTTCCGCTCTTGATCAGAGAATACGACTCTCTCTCCCCTACATACCAGTTAGGTTTCTCAGAATAATCGGGAAGGAGCCTGAATGTCTCGTACAGCTGCTCCAGAGCACCGCTTTTGAGATCTTCTTCTCCGCACCCGTAGTATTCCACAAAAACGCAGCGCTTTTTCTTCATGCTCATGGCATCCATCAGCAGGTACGGCACAGTAAGGCCCCCCGACGGCATGAACGACATGGTGAGAAGTTCCATTCCCATCTTGGTCGTCGTATGCATCGTCATCAGTCTCCCGAACCCTTCAAGCGAATATCTGTCCACTCTGAACTTCATAAGCTTTATCAGATTAGGAAAAGACATCTCGGTCCATCCATCCTCCGGAAGAACGGAGCACTTTACAGCGCCTCTGATCTTCTCCATTATCTGAGTCTTCATCTCGCTGATCATCGCAGCTGCTCCTTGTCCGTAAGCCGCCCCGTACGGCGTTCTATTCGGCTTTTGTCTCACAGTAGATGCATCTGTATTCCATCTTTTCCGCATCTGCCAGACGGAAGACATGTTTCAGTTCCTGCTCCGTGGTGGTGATGCATCTCGGATTCCTGCATTTTATCACATCAGTCAGCAGTTCAGGAAGCTCCATCGTTCTCTTCTCCACAGTGCTGCCATTTCTGATGATGTTCACCGTTGCGCCGGGATCCACATATCCTATAACATCAAAGTCCACCGGTATCTCCGCGTCTATCTTTATTATATCTTTCCTTCCGAGTCTTTTACTTGCCACGTTCCGGATCAGCGCCACAGACACATCAAGGGAGTCCAAGCCCAGGAGCGAGTATATCTGCGCACCTTTCCCTGCAGTTATGTGATCTATCACTATCCCGTTTTTTATCGGATCCACGTTCATTTTCCGTCCTCCTACAGAGTGACTGTCCTCGAGCCGTTCAGCCCTGTTGATTCAAGTTTTCCCGCCTCGGCGAGAAGCTTGAGCATAAGCGCCATTCTCATGTATTTCCCGTTTAGCACCTGTTTGAAATAACAAGCCCTGGGATCGTCATCCACCGCTACGCTTATCTCGTTTACACGCGGAAGAGGATGCATGACTATCATGTCATCCCCGGCATTCTTCATCCTGTCGGCTGTCAGGATGTATGAATCCTTCAGCCTGAGGTACTCTTCCTCATTGAAGAACCTCTCCCTCTGTATCCTCGTCATGTACAGGATGTCAAGTTCCGGCATGGCCTTATCCAGATCCGTCGTCTCACTGTATGGAACGCCCTTTCTGACAAGTGCTTCATTTATGACATAATCGGGAACTCTCAGTTCCTCAGGGGAGATCAGAACGAATCTCGTGCCTTCATATCTTGACATCGCATTGATCAGGGAGTGAACGGTCCTGCCGAATTTCAGATCCCCGCAGACCCCGATGGTAAGTCCGTCAAGTCTTCCCTTCTCCCTGTAGATCGTCAGAAGATCAGCCAGGGTCTGTGTCGGATGACAGTGTCCGCCGTCTCCCCCGTTTATCACGGGAATGGAGGCATTGTTCGCCGCTACAAGGGCTGCTCCTTCCTTCGGATGCCTAATGGCGATTATGTCCGCATAGCAGCTAATCACCTTGACCGTGTCTGCTACGCTCTCCCCCTTAGCTGCGGAAGAGGAAGCCGCGCTTGCCATGGAGATGACGTGACCTCCCAGTTCATACATCGCAGCTTCAAAGCTCATCCTTGTCCTTGTGGACGGTTCAAAGAAGAGCGTTGCGAGCTTCAGCCCGTCGCATATATGCGAATACTTCCTGGGATGGCCGATGATGTCAAGGGCTGTCGCTATAAGTTCATCCAGTTCTTCCGTGCTCAGGTCCAGTATGTCGATTATGCTTCTCATTTTATGCTCCTATCCAGCTCTCGTCATAAGGATTATCCCTGAACGCTATCAGCCTTCTGACGTCCTCAGGCCTGATATATCCCGTCTCTGATGCTACCCGGGCAATGCAGTCAAAATCGGTCAGAGAATGATTCTCTACATCGGCCTCAGCCAGTCTCTCCAGCCCTTTCTTCATGCCATAGGTGAAGATCGACACTATACCGAGCACTTCTGCTCCTGCTTCTCTGAGGACGTTGACGACCTCTATGACGCTTCCGCCGGTTGATATCAGATCCTCGACGACTACGACTTTCTGTCCCGGTTCAAGTTTACCTTCGATCTGATTCTGCCTCCCGTGATCCTTGCTGCCGGAGCGGACATATCCCATGGGGAGTCCCATGATATGACCCACAATTGCCGCATGCGCGATCCCCGCCGTGGACGTGCCCATAAGGACCTGCACCTCGGGATAATGCTTCTTTATAAGCTCCGCCAGTCCGTTCTCAACATCATTCCTGACATCCGGGGCTGTAAGCGTCAGTCTGTTGTCACAGTACACCGGGCTCTTTATCCCGCTTGCCCATGTGAAGGGCTCTTCCGGGCGGAAGAACACCGCTTTTATCTTCAGCAGATCCTCTGCTATCTGTCTGTTCAGTTCCATTCCTTGCTCTCCTCTCAGTCTATGAATTCCGCGCAGCATCTTTCATATGCCGCAACCGGATCTTCCGCCGCAGTGATCACTCTGCCTACCACGATATAATCGCAGCCTTCGATCTTTGCCTGGGCAGGCGTCATTATCCTTTTCTGATCGTCGCTTGAGCTGTCTGCGAATCTGATCCCGGGAGTTACCGTGAGGAATCCGTTTCCGCACGCTTCGTGGACTTTGCCTGCTTCCAGCGGTGAGCATACCACTCCGTCCAGTCCCGCAGTTGCCGCATTCCTGGC
This sequence comes from uncultured Ruminococcus sp., assembly GCA_902772615.1. GTDB lineage: Bacteria > Bacillota > Clostridia > Oscillospirales > Ruminococcaceae > RUG11783. The sequence continues at coordinate 11,919 of CACYBC010000066.1, read as the reverse complement.
ATAATCCATCACCACGTCAGCCAGCGGTTCCCTGATATGAAGCTCTTCTTCCAGCGTCTGCTGGTCGATGCTCGTGAGCTGAGTCACCGCAATGAGCAGCGGCCTGGTTCCGTCGGGTCTTGTCAGGCCTTCAAGAGCCGCCTTCATCATCGCCGCACCGCCTGCTGCATGAAGATTGCAGATGTCCACATCCAGCGACGAAAGCGCCGCCATCGACTTTTTTACCGTATTCGGGATGTCATGAAGCTTAAGGTCAAGGAATATCCTGTGTCCTCTCTTCTTGATCTCCTTAACGATCTCCGGTCCTGCGGAATAGAAAAGCTCCATTCCGATCTTTACGAACGGTTTCTTTCCGGTGAATCTGTCCAGAAAAGTCAGTGTCTCTTCGGCGCTGCTGAAATCGCAGGCGATGATGACATCCTTACCCATTGTGTGCTCCTCCAATGATGTCTTTTATATCTACGATCCCGAGACTGTCCATCAGTTCCGGGAGTCTTTCTGTGATATCCCTGCAGATATAGGGATCCGTCAGATTCGCCGATCCTATCTCCACAGCAGTTGCTCCTGCAAGCATCATCTCGATAACGTCTTCTGCTGATGAGACTCCGCCCATGCCTACCACCGGGATGCTGACAGCTTCATATACGTCCCAGACCATTCTGAGAGCGACCGGGAACACCGCAGGACCCGAGAGTCCCCCTGTCCTGTTTGCCAGGACCGGCCTTCTTCTGCGTATGTCCAGCCTCATCCCCATAAGGGTGTTTATAAGGCTTATGCCGTCCGCGCCGGCCTCCTCACAGGCTCTTGCTATGGCAGTTATATCGGTAACGTTCGGAGACAGTTTCATTATCACCGGCTTCGAAGTTACCTTTTTGACTTCTCTGGTGACCTCTGCCGCTGAAGCCGCGCTTGTTCCGAAGCTCATTCCGCCGCCGTGAACATTAGGACAACTGATGTTTACCTCGAGCCATCCCACCTGTTCCTGCGCGTCGAGTTTTGCGCACGTCTCAACATATTCGTCCACAGAGAATCCGCTCACATTCGCCATGACCGGCTTTCTGAACACCTTCGCCAGTTTAGGCAGTTCCTCGCTGATCACTTTATCCACACCGGGATTCTGCAGTCCCACGGCATTCAGCATACCGGAAGAAGCTTCCGCTATTCTCGGCGTGGGGTTCCCGAAGCGCGGTTCCAGTGTTGTCCCCTTGAACGAAAACGTTCCCAGGATGTTTATATCATACAGTTCCGCGAATTCATACCCGTACCCGAATGTGCCGGACGCCGGAATGATCGGGCTGTCCAGTTCCGCTCCGCAGAGCATTGTACTCAGTCTTCCCACAGGATCTCCTCCTTCTCCAGAACAGGCCCGTCCTTGCAGATCCTCTTATATCCGGTGACAGTGCGGCAGGTGCAGCCCATACAGGCTCCGAATCCGCATCCCATCCTCTCCTCGAAACTGAACTGTCCTGATGTGGCTGTAGCTCTCTTGACAGCTCGCAGCATCGGTTCCGGACCGCAGGTGTAGAAATAACTGTAGTGTTCCGGCATACCGTCTGTCACGAAACCTCTGACTCCGGCGCTGCCGTCGACTGTTGTCACCGTGACATCACACCCCAGATCGCTGAATTCCTTCTCGAAGAAGATCTCTTCACTGCGGTTGAATCCCAGTACCACGCTGACTTTCTTTCCTTCTTCTCTGAGTTTTCTTGCAAGGAGATAGAGAGGAGGCACGCCTGCCCCGCCCCCCAGAAGAAGCGGCGCCTCTCCCGCTTTTGTAATGTCATACCCGTTTCCCAGTCCCGTGAGCAGCGACAGTTCCTGTCCTTCTTTCATCCCGGACATGGCAAGGGTCCCTTTTCCGACTGTCTTGTATATCAGAGTAAGTTCGCTGTCCCTTATATCACACACAGATATCGGCCGTCTGAGGAAGAATCCCTCGATCTTTATGTTGACGAACTGTCCGGGCCTGTCCATGCCGGCACAGTCGCCTTCCAGCACCATCAGGAACGTCAAAGGGGCTATATTCCTGTTCTCTTTTATTCTGAATACGGACTCCTTCACCTATACCTCCTCACGCGTCGATAGTCGAGATCGTCAGCGTCGTTTCTTCGAGGACATCCAGAAGTACCCTGACCGTGTCGAGCGATGTGAAGATCGACACATTGTTCTCTGTGGCAAGTTTTCTTATCTGTCCGCCGTCGCTCTCTTCATTGATCGAGCCCGGGTCTCTGGTGTTGATGATGTAGGAGAGATAACCCTGTCTGATCGCCTCGGGTATATCATCGCTTCCGTCACCGATCTTTCCGAGAACATGGGTCCTGATTCCCCGGTCCTTGAGATACTGCGCCGTTCCGGAGGTCGCCTGGATGTTGAATCCGAGGTTGTAGAATCTCCTGACAAGAGGCAGAGCCTCCTCTTTGTCCTTATCTGCCACGGTCACGAATACCGTGCCGTAGTTCTGGACTTTCGTTCCCGCGGCCTGAAGCGCCTTGTAAAGGGCTCTGTTGAGTTTGTCATCGTAACCGATCGCTTCGCCGGTGGACTTCATCTCAGGACTCAGATACGCGTCCAAACCTTTTATCTTGTTGAATGAGAAGACCGGCACCTTCACGTAATACCTCTTCTTCTCATCGGGGTACAGAGTGAATATCCCCTGCTCCTTGAGAGTCTTGCCGAGAGTGACTTCCGTTGCGATATCTGCCAGAGAATATCCGGTCGCCTTGGAAAGGAACGGAACTGTACGGGACGATCTCGGGTTCACTTCGATGATGTAGACATCTTCGTTCCTGTCCACTATGAACTGGATATTATAGAGTCCTCTGATGCCTATGCCAAGTCCAAGTTTCTTCGCATACTGCAGGATCACGCCCTTGACCTTGTCAGACACACTGAATGTCGGATATACGCTTATGGAGTCTCCGGAGTGGATACCGGTTCTCTCCACCAGCTCCATTATGCCGGGCACAAAGACGTCGTTGCCGTCGCAGACCGCGTCCACCTCAAGTTCCTTTCCCTCGATGTAGTGGTCCACAAGGACAGGCTTATCCTTGTCTATCTCAACGGCTGTCCGGAGGTAATGCCTGAGCTGCTCTTCGTTGGAGACGATCTGCATCGCTCTGCCTCCCAGTACGAAGGAAGGTCTTACCAGCACCGGATACCCTATCCTCTCCGCTACCTTTACGCCCTCTTCTATGTCGGTGACTGCATCTCCTTCCGGCTGGGGGATATCAAGTTCCTTGAGTATCCTCTCAAAGCTTTCGCGGTTCTCGGCAGTATCGATGGCTTCGCAGTTCGTCCCGACGATCTTGACTCCTCTGTCCAGAAGAGGCTGTGTCAGATTGATGGCCGTCTGTCCTCCGAGAGACACAACCACGTCATCGGGCTGCTCATAATCGATTATCGCCATGACATCCTCGACGGTCAGAGGCTCAAAATAGAGCTTATCCGCAGTCGTATAGTCCGTGGATACCGTCTCCGGGTTGTTGTTGATTATTATCGCTTCATACTTGGAGCGCTTGATGGTCTGGACCGAATGGACTGAAGAGTAATCGAATTCGACTCCCTGTCCGATCCTGATGGGGCCTGCTCCCAGCACCACTATCTTCTTGAACTCCGTGAGTCTCGACTCATTTTCACCGGAGTATGAAGAGTACAGATACGGTATGTACTTGCCGGTGTGCAGTGTGTCCACCATCCTGAACACGGGGGTTATTCCGTTGTTCTTCCTCCTCTCATATACTTCGACTTCCTTGAGGTTCCAGAGCTGCGCTATGTATCCGTCGGAGAATCCCATCTTCTTGGCATCCCTGAGGACATCAATGGAGTTTACGTTCTTCCTGAGAGTCTTCTCCATGTCGACTATCTTTTTGTAGGATTCCAGGAACAGCTCGGTGATCATTGTAAGTTCATGAAGCCTTGCAATGGAAGTTCCTCTTCTCAGGAGCTCGCATACCGCGAACATTCCGTCTGATCTGAACTCCGATACATACTGTTCAAGTTCACCGTCGCTGTAACTGTCGAACTTCTTCATATACAGATGATTGACACCTATCTCCAGAGACCTAACCGACTTGAGTATGCACTCCTCAAGATTGGAACCGATACCCATGACCTCTCCGGTAGCCTTCATCTGTGTCCCCAGTTCGTTTGATATGGTCGGGAACTTGTCGAACGGGAACCTCGGGAACTTCGCAACATAGTAATCCAGCGACGGTTCGGTTGAGGCATATCCTCCGGCAACCGGTATCTCGTCCAGCGTCATTCCTACAGCTATCTTGGCTGTCACCCTGGCAATGGGGTATCCGCTTGCCTTTGAAGCAAGCGCAGAGGATCTTGATACTCTCGGATTGACTTCGATGAGGAAGTATTCGCTGGTCTCGGGGTTGAGCGCGAACTGGACGTTGCATCCTCCGCTGATCTTGAGCTCTCTTATGATCTTGATGGCGCTGTCATTGAGCATCTTCAGGTCCGCCTCTGAAAGGGAGAGGATAGGAGCCACGACTACACTGTCTCCGGTGTGCACACCGACAGGATCCACGTTCTCCATCCCGCATATGGTTATAGCATTGTCCCTGGAGTCGCGCATGACCTCGAACTCGATCTCCTTGAACCCTTTGACGCTCTTCTCCACCAGCACCTGATGAACGGGAGACACGTTGAACGCATTTGCCGCTATCTCTTCAAGTTCCGTGATATCGTTTGCAAATCCGCCGCCGGATCCTCCCAGAGTGAACGCCGGTCTGAGCACCACAGGATAACCTATGTTCTCCGCTGCTTTTACGGCCTCCTCCACGCTGTAGGTGATCTCGGACGGTATTACAGGCTCCCCAATGGAGATGCACATCTCCTTGAACATCTCGCGGTCCTCCGCGAGTTCGATGCTGTGGCTGGACGTTCCGAGCAGCTCAACTCCGCACTCCTTGAGAACACCTTTCTTCTCAAGCTGGACGGCAAGATTGAGCCCCGTCTGTCCTCCGATGCCCGGAAGGATCGCATCAGGGCGTTCATATCTGAGTATCTTTGCTATGTATTCCAGTGTCAGAGGCTCCATGTAGACTTTGTCTGCAATGGATGTATCTGTCATGATAGTGGCAGGGTTGGAGTTGCACAGTATCACCTGATAGCCTTCCTCCTTGAGTGCCAGGCAGGCCTGTGTTCCCGCATAGTCGAACTCCGCAGCCTGTCCTATCACGATGGGGCCTGAACCGATGATGAGGATCTTATTGATGTCCTTGCGCTTTGCCATTTTCTTATCTCCTGTATATTTCTCTTCCGTTTGCAACTGTTTTGATGCATGAACCATGGACTTCCATTCCCTCGAACGGCGTAGACCTGCCCTTTGAGAGGAATTCCCGCGGATCTATCCTGCTGACCGCATCAAGATCCCAGACTGTATATCCCGGGTCGTCCTGTATACCGAATCTCTTTCTCGGAGCCGATGACATCAGGACGATCAGTTTCTCTAGAGTTATCCTCCCCGTCAGCACAAGCTTGCTGTAAAGCACCGGGAAAGCTGTTTCGAGGCCTGTTATCCCGAATGCGCTCTTCTCAAGCCCTCTGCCCTTTTCCTCCGCACTGTGAGGAGCGTGATCGGTGGCGATCATGTCTATCGTGCCGTCTGCAAGGCCTTCTATCAGCGCCTGTCTGTCCTCCGCGCTCCGCAGAGGAGGATTCATCTTGAAACTCCCGTCCTCCTGCAGATCATCCTCACAGAGCACCAGATAATGCGGCGCCGTTTCGCATGTCACATCCACGCCTCTCTTCTTGGCTCTCCTGATCGCTTCCACACTTTCTTTTGTGGATATGTGGCAGACATGATATGCGCATCCCGTCTCTTCCGCCAGCCTGAGGTCTCTCTCTATCTGTACGTATTCGCTGGCTGAGGATATCCCTCTGTGCCCGTGTTCCGCGGCATATCTGCCGTCGTGTATATATCCGCTGTTCAGCAGTGAGTTGTCTTCGCAGTGAGCGGCAATGATCTTTCCGAGTGCTTTTGCCCTGATCATCGCTCTTCGCATCATCTCCTCCGACTGGACTCCTTTTCCGTCATCCGAGAAAGCTATGATCCCTTCCGCCATTTCCTCCATGTCGGAAAGAACTTTGCCTTCTTCCCTCACCGTGATGGCTCCGTAAGGATGCACCCTGACCACTGCGCTCTCATCTATTATCTTCTGCTGGATCCCCAGGTGTTCCGGACTATCCGGTACAGGGTCGAGATTGGGCATCGAGCACACATCTGTGTATCCGCCGCGCGCAGCCGCGAGACTTCCGCTGCGTATCGTCTCTTTATAAGAAAAGCCCGGCTCCCTGAAGTGCACATGCACATCACAGAAACCGGGAAACACAAACAATCTGTCATTGCTGGCATTCACAATGCCGTCAGAGAACACGGACTCCCTTTCCGAGCATCTCAGGATGCTATCCGGATCGACGATGCTTATGCTTACTGCCATTGTATTCTCTCCACAAAAAAACCTGCCGTCAGGCAGGATCTCATCAGACAAAGACCGGACAGACTGAATTCTGTCCTTTTCCTTTTGCTCCGGGATCTTGCCGATATCTCTGTATCGCCTTAAAGACCGCAGAAAGTATACCATTTCATTCAGCCTTTGTCTATCAGCAAAACAAAGGATCTGCCGATTCTGCGTTATGCTTAATTTGCGGTCTAAAAGCCCGGAAACATTTGTTTATTTATTTACCTCTCTTACCGTTCTGTCGTCTTTGCCCCGGACAGATCCTGTCTTTTCGTTTGTTCTACAGAACACGCTTTTAAGTGCGCACATTGCACAAAATTTATTGATATGTTGATTAGTTTTACTGCAAGATATAAAATGTTTATAATAGCATTTCGGGGAAGATCTTTCGTTGCACATGGGTCATACCCCGATTTTTTGTCTTTTCGGCCGTTTCTGTCTGGAATTGCCGGTCTTTCCAACACAAAAATGAGGAGGTACATTCAATGCAAGCTGTATTCCAGAGCATCTCCAGCAACATCTTGACACAGCCGGCATATATCGTAGGTCTTCTGGTCCTTATCGGTATGCTGGCACTCAAGAAAAAATGGTATGAGGCTCTCAGCTCCATGATCAAGGCAGTCGTCGGCTACCTGATCATGTCCATCGGCTCGGGCGGATTCACATCCACGTTCCGTCCGATAGTCAACGCGCTGGCTTCCAAGTTCAACATCACTGCTTCCCTTATCGACACATATACCCAGCAGGCCCAGCAGATGAACCCGGAAGACGGATTTTTCGTTACCAACCCTGACGCGATGATGTACATTATGGCGTCTTTCGTCATCTCCATCGTCGTAAACTTCATTCTTGTCGCGCTTAACAAGTACACAAAGATCCGCACTCTGTACACGACAGGACACGTTCTCCAGTCCTACTCACAGATCTGGATCTGGTTTATCGCGCTTCTTAACCCCGCATGGTACGGATGGCCTTATGCCATCGCGATCGGGATCTTTGCCGGCGTCTGGGCTTCCTGCGGATCCAACTTCACTGTTGAAGCAACTCAGAACCTGACCGGCGGCGCCAACTTCGCGGTCGGGCATCAGGAGATGGCCGGAATCGTTCTGACCGACAAACTCGCACCGAAGCTCGGCAAGGAAGAGGACAGCTTTGAGAATCTTGAACTTCCCGGATGGCTCTCCATGTTCACAGACAACGTGGTATCCACCTCGGTGCTTATGTTCATCTTCATGGGAATCGTTCTTGCCATCATCGGCAAAGAGACCATGATGTCCTTCGACACAGGTCTTTCCGCTGCGACATGGTATGTCATGTACATATTCAAGACCTGCGTCAACTTTGCAGTCTACATGGTAGTTCTTCTCACCGGTGTCCGCATGATGGTCGGCGAGCTCAGCAACGCGTTCCATGGTTTCTCAGACAAACTGCTGAAAGGCGCCATGCCCGCTGTTGACTGCGCTGTCACCTACAGCTTTGTTTCCGGTTCCGTACCGGTTCTCGGCTTCGTTATGGGTCTTGCCGGAGAACTCATCGGCATAGCAGGACTGCTTCTGTTCAAAGCCCCTATCCTTCTCCTTCCCGCCTTCATCCCGCTGTTCTTTGACAATGCTACTCTTGCATGCTTTGCCAACAAACGCGGCGGACGCAAGGCCGCTATCATCATTCCTCTGATCAACGGTCTCTTCCAGGTCGTTGCATCTGAGCTGATGCTGCTCTTCTTTGAGAAGGGTGTCGGTTTCCACCTCAACGCATGGGGCGCATTCTTCGACAACAACACAGTGCTTCCCGCTCTCGTGATCGGATCGAAATTCCTGACGCCCATCGTATGGTCTCTGATCTTCTCGGTCATCCTGCTCGTTCTCACTCAAGTCTACTACAAGAAGAACGAAGAGCATTACTGGGATCACACCAACGAATAATGTTATAATTTCCGGGGGCGGAAGTCTCCGCTCCCGGAAATCAAATTTGAAAGGATCAATTATATAGATGAAAGTATTTGTAGCCTGCGGAAACGGAATGGGAACCAGCATGCTGATCAAGATCAAGGCACAGCAGGCTTTCAAGAAAGTCGGTCTTGATGCATCGTTCGATCATGGAACGGTCGGGGAGGCGACATCCTCTGCCGGCAGTTATGATATAGTATTCTGCCCCATGAATTTCGTTGGTCACTTCAAGTCATTTGAAGGTTCTTCCGTCAAGATCATCGGACTCAAGAATCCTCTTGACCAGAACGAGATGATCGACAAGCTCCGCGAGAACGGCTTTATCGACTGATTTACTGACCTCTTCCGTTTTTCGGAAGAGGTCTTGTTCTGTCCTGACACACCCGCAAACAAAAATGATAAGATTATGCGCATTTGATCTTGACGGTACTCTTCTTGACTCACATGGAATCCTAAGCGCCGGCACCGCCAAAGCCGTCCGGGAACTGTTCAGAAGCGGGGCTGCGATCGCGCTTGTTTCCGGACGTCCGCCCTGCTATACGAACGGCTTTTTCCTTCAGATGGGCATCAGAGGATTCAGTGCGTCATCCAACGGAGCTTTCATCACTTCACCATCCGGAGACATCATCAGAAACAATCCCTTCCCGGCTCAGCTGACAGCAGAACTCACAGTCATGCTTGAGAAGCACGGTGCCAGATATGCGCTGCAGACACAAAGCGGCATCATTGGCAACCGGGCGGCGTCCGCTTCCATTTCTGAGCGCTTCGTCAATTACCGCAGCATGATGTCATCTTTCGGGCTTGACGTGCGACTGCCCGAAACCGTCAGCGATATCGGCGGCAGGTTAATACCCGATGTCCTCAAGATAGCAGTCACAGGTGGTAATCTTGCATTAACTGAGTACCGTTCTTTGATCAGCTCTTCTTTTCCGTTCCTGGCAGTATCTTTTTCAGGAGATACTGTTCTCGACATCAATCTTCCTTCGGACAGCAAAGGAAGTGCGCTGGTTGCGATCGCTGAGGTATTAGATGTCTGCATGGAAGATATCTGCTGTTTTGGCGACTATAATAATGACATACCGATGTTTAGACATTCCGGTTTTTCCATAGCAATGGGAAATGCCGGTGATGCCGTTAAAACAGAGGTCGACTTCATAGCAAAAACAAACGACGAGGACGGTGTTGCGGAAACGATCCGCCGCATTCTTCTGCCAATGAACAGAAACGAGGTATAAAATGAGAATCCGCTGGATAGATACTTCCTGTTTCGAGATCGAGACCGATCAGGGAAAACGGATCGTAACAGATCCGTACATAGACGAATGCCCCAACCATCCGGTCAGTTCGGATGAGATCGGTGCCATGGACTATATACTGATCTCCCACACTCATTTTGATCATATATCGCAGCTGGACAGATTCTTCGATCTTTATCGTCCGAAGATCCTGACCGGTCCCATGAACGGATTCAGCCTTCTTAAGGGGCTGGACCTCTCCGGGCAGTGTCTGTACGGTATGGAAGACCGGGAAGTTCTGGATTTCGGTGACACCCGTTTTCTGAGGCTCTCCGGAAAGCATTCCATTCCGGGAAGAAAAAGCAGACACTTAGTCAGAGAGAGCGAAGTTATAGGTGAATTCAAAGAAGCATTCTCTCTTCCGAAGGAATATCTGTCTCTGATGTCAGAAGGGTTTTATGAGTTCTCCAATTATATGATCGAAACAGCCGACAACACCCGTATATTGTTGTGGGGCGGCGGCGTAACCCATGAGCAGACAGAGAAAGCAAGAGGGCTGCACCCTGATATCATCCTGATGCAGATACCAAGCAATCCTTCTGCCCAGATCGCCGAATTCGTTCATCTATGCGGAGCTTCATACGTGATTCCCCATCATCACGATACCTATTACGGAAGCCGTGATGTAAGCGCCATGATCGGAGAGATAGCTGAGGAGATACGCAAGATCTCTCCCTGGGTCAAAACGGTCGATCCTGTTCCAGGCCGCTGGTACGTTTTTTCCAAGGAACTACATGAAGAGCGCTGAATGGAACAGGTTGAACTCTGACTCCTAAGCGTATATACTGTGTAAAGAAAATTGGCATCAGAAGGTGCCGTTCAACCGCCTGAAGGCAGCATTCGAACCTTATGTGTTCGGTTATTGCCTTGAGGCGGTCTGTTTTTATTTGTGAGGTGTTGTAAATGAGAAATTCAACCAGAAAAATGGTTTACGCCGCGATCTGCGCGGCACTCGGCGTCGTACTTCCGATAGCCTTCCATTCCGTCCAAAATGCCGGTTCGATCTTTTTGCCCATGCACATCCCGGTACTTCTCTGCGGTCTCCTGTGCGGTCCATGGTACGGACTTGCCTGCGGTATCCTTGCTCCGGTTCTTTCCAGTACGCTGACCGGAATGCCGCCCGCAGCAATTCTTCCGTCCATGATCGTTGAACTTGCTGTTTACGGACTCGTATCAGGCCTTATGAAAAAGGCTACCAAGAACAACATCATATCTCTTGTTACTGCCATGCTTGCCGGAAGGATCGTTTCCGGTCTCGCAAAGGCATTCATATTCAATGCTGGCAGCTACGGGATCAAGGCATGGGTCACCGGCTCCTTTGTGACGGCATTGCCCGGGATCATCATTCAGATCGTCCTGATCCCCATCATCATGATCGCTCTTGAAAGAGCCAAACTTGCTCCGGAAGAGTAAGTGATTCCTCTCTAATTGTTTTTAAAAGGAAAATGACCGGAGCTGACTGCTTCGGCCATTTTCCTTTTTATGCTTGTTAATAAACTGTTTTATTATTCTTCTTCACTAAAAAGGATAGTATTGGAGGCAGGCGCTCCTCCCACGTCTGAAGTCACGGGTCTCCGCGCCTGATTTAGAATGATACGATCCGGGTTTTTCCGTCCGTCAGTCTGTCCCTGAGTATCTTCCTTTAAGATATTTACAGTCCGCAAACAAAGTATCTCACTCTCTCAAAAAAACAGGTGAGACAGCTCAGACGTTATGCTTTTCCTTGACAGTACGCATATAAACTGATAGCATTTTCTGTGCATTCTCAACAAACAAAGGATACTAAGCATGGAAATCAACGAACAGAAAACAATAGGCAAAGATTACACCCTGGCTGGTCTTGCAAAGTTCTGCTCTACCGCCGTCTTTACACAGATGATGTTTTCTCTGTTGATGTCTCTTGATGACAGTCTGTTCATCTCAAGATATCTGGGCCCCACGGCTCTTGCGGCATTCAGTGTCTGTTCCCCTGTTTTTATGATACACGGAGCCCTGGCTTCGATCCTCGGAGGATGCGCATCTTTGTGTTCCTCCAAGATGGGAGAAGGCAAGACGAAGGAAGCTGCCGGAGATTTTACCGCCATAGGCATCTTCTGCGTGATCTTCGGGACCGTCGTCGGAGCAGTCATGCGTATCTTCATGGATCCGCTGCTCAGATTCTGCGGCGCTACAGATATGCTGATGCCGTATTGCAGGCAGTTCTTC